>JAIFNJ010000201.1 GCA_020047835.1 Bacteroidota bacterium | reverse complement strand
GGAACTAAAAGTAACTCTGGCTATGGCTGAATTAATGCTTGCCAAAATTCAAGTGAAAACCGATGTATTGACCGATCCAAAATACAATTACTTGTTCAGTGTAGAGGAGGTAAACCGGTTGGTTTTAGACGGAGTCCCTTTCCGCGATGCTTATAAACAAGTGGCTCAAACCATCGGAAATGGAAATTTCCAAAGCGATCATAAAGTCAATCACAAACACGAAGGAAGTATTGGAAATCTATGCAACGACCAGATTGCAGAAAAATTCAATAGGATTAAGGAATCATTTGGCTTTGAAAAAGTTCATCAAGCAATTGAGAAGCTTATCACTGATTAATTTAAAGTAAAAAAGAAAAACCCGCTTTTAAGATTTGTAATCCAAAAAGCGGGTATTATTGAGTTCAAAAATAAGTTATCGTAGCGACTTGGCAATAACCTCATCAAGCTTAACATGCAACATTTCCAAATCAGCCAAGCTCATTGATTTACAATAAATACGCACCAAATCTTGAACTTTGGTACCATAAATTACCGCCAAAGCCCCATCAAATGCGGGAAGTGTAACGTTATTCCTTACTTGGGCTATAATGCTTTTAAAGTGACTCCAGGTTAGCTGCTGATTAATTTTTAGATAGTACATATCTTTCTCAGAATCTTTAAGAACATTTTCACTCATGGATTCGATATGGAATATTTTTTTAATATATATAATGGCCGTTTCATCCAGTTTTTTCATCTTAGCAAATGTAAAACCGGCATCGCGATAATGCTCCTGAATTATTGAAAGATTTGCTGCATCTTTTAAATAACGCAGTCGAATGGAATAATAGGTGTTGTTATAAATATTCAAACTGGCAGGAGTTCCTTCAAACTCACATTGAATTCTTGTTTTAATTTCATGAGTAGCTCTCAATATCTTTTCTGTAGCTTCTTTGTGCTGCAATATTAAAAAATATGAGTCAGCCATTGCACCGCTAGGTATATGAGCGCCATAATAGGCAGGAAAAACTCCCAAATTCTCAACCACAAAAGTATTGGGAGATATACCGTGCTCTACTGTTTTCACATTTTCTTCCTTGGTGATGGTTCCATACATTTCAAATATCATAGCCTATTGTTTTAAAGGATGAATAATAAAAAGAACGCTAATTAAATGATATAAAAAACAATCTTTCTTTTTGTTCAAACAACCAATCATTTTTCTAAATTAAAGATAACACTTTTTTCCTTCTTTCAAGCTTTAGTTTAATGCTACCATAAAAAAACCGCCCTCTTTCGAAGGCGGTTCCATTATCCAAGAAATTATTTTCTATTTCTTTTTATTCGGAATTTCAAGTCCATAACCATGTTTACGATCCACATATTTTAGAGCAATGGCAAGCACAATAGCCAATACACCAAAACTGGCAAAAATCAGTTCGGGAACCATATAGTTATATTTCACATCAACGGCTCCAGCAGCAATTTGTTCTGATACACCGGGGTTAGATGCGCTAATTGACCAACCAATTAAAATTGGAACAGCTAATAATCCAATATTTTGAATCCAGAAAATGGCGCCGTAAGCAGAACCCAAATACCGTTCCTCAACAATTTTTGGTAAGGATGGCCACATAGATGCAGGAACCAATGAAAATGCAGTTCCTAAAATGATAATGGTAGTTATTGCAATGCCCATACTAAATACTTCAGCTGGTACCAACGCAAAAATCAAGTGTGATACCACAAGCAATATGGCACCATATAACATAAGAGAAGCACCATTCCCTTTTACATCAAGATAATAACCAATGAATGGAGTTAGTACCATGGCGCCAATGGGGAACCATGAGAAAAGGGCTGCAGCTGTCTGAATATCCATATCTAGCTTTGAGGCAAGCATATCTGTAGCAAACTTCTGAAATGGGAAAATTGCGGAATAAAACAATACGCACAAACCAGCTATGGTTAAAAAGCCTGGATTGGTAAATATTTTTTTCAAATCACTTACTTTAAACTCTTCTTCACCTTCAGCTAAAACTTTTTCACCGGTCTGCTTATCAAGTTTTCGGTCAAGAAAAGTATAGATGAAGAAGGTGATGAACCCAATGCATAAAAATGCCATACCCATAAATACAGCATTCGCAGCATTCCATTCACCCGGATTTGGTGATGAAGTGTTGGCAAAAATTGGAGATAAACGAAATACGGCAAAAACACCCAAACGGGCTAAAGCCATTTCTAATCCCATAGCCAAGGCCATTTCTTTACCTTTAAACCATTTAACAATGGTTTTAGAAACGGTGATACCGGCCATTTCAACGCCAACACCAAAAATGGCAAATCCAACAAATGCCAGAAGAGCTGTAGTAGGCAAAGTGGTTCCAAAAACATGAACTACTGCCGTGATATCAACAGCTGAAAATGCATAAAATTTTATTGCGGCACCCAAAACCATTGAAAGACCAGCAGTTATTAATGTAAAACGAATTCCCATTTTATCAAGGATAATACCCGATAAAATCAAAAATCCTGCAAAAACATTAAGGAAAAATTCCGATCCCCCTAACATTCCAAATACTTCCGGTGACCATTTATAATTGGTTTCCATTATTTTTTGAAGAGGTGCTACCACATCTACAAAAAAGTAAGCAAAAAACATGGTAATCGAAATCAACGATAAAGCAATCCACCGGGCTGCTTGTGATTCTCTCAGGGATTTTCTAATAATTTCTGTCATAATTAAATTTTAACTGTTTATAAAAATGATTCAAATAAAAAGTATCAAGATTTAAAATTTTTCTTAAAACATATTTCTTGTCTCCAAATACTTGCGTTTCAAAATTTGATACTTGCTACTACAGCCGCACTGCTGTTTGTTTCTATTTTTTAGGAATATTTTTCAATGTTTCCAACAACCAATTGTAAAATTTACCAACCGTGGCAATATTTACTTTCTCATCGGGCGAATGGGGAAAACGCATGGTTGGTCCAAACGAAATCATATCCCAATTTGGATAAGCACCACCTAATAAGCCACATTCCAAGCCGGCATGGATGGCTTTAATTTCTGGAATTTTATTATATAATTTCTGGTAAGTTGATTGCATTATTTTTAATATGTCAGAATTCATATTCGGTTTCCATCCGGGATATTCACCTTTAAATTCTACTCTGGCATCTGCTAAACGGAATACACTTCCAATAGAGTTTGCCAAATCTTCTTTCGCACTATCCACCGATGAACGCAACAAACAATGAACTGAAATCTGGTCGCCAGCAAGTTTAACAATGGCTAAATTCGATGAAGTTTCAACCAGACCAATCATATCTTGGCTCATGCGGATAACTCCATTGGGACATCCATAAACAGCTTTGGTCAACCGGCTCTGTACCCCATCGGATATTACTTTAGTAGGCATTTCCGTTGGAACTACTTTAACGGATACATTGGGGTCAGCTGATGCCAGCTCCTTTTGAACAATTTTCTCAAACCTTGCCACACAACCGGGTAATTCACTGGCTTTTCCTTCCGGGATAATTATGGTAGCAAATGCTTCACGAGGAATAGCATTGCGCAGATTTCCTCCACTGATTTCAGCAATTCGTATGTTGTAGCGTTCTAAGGCAAGGTGCAAGTATCTGAAAATTATTTTATTTGCATTTCCACGTCCTAATGGAATATCCAATCCGGAATGTCCACCACGCAAACCAGTAACACTCAATTTAAAAGCAACATGGTGGGTTGGAACCTCTTTCAATTTGGCATCAAAATAAAAATTCCCATCAATTCCACCGGCACAACCTACATATAATTCCCCTTCATCTTCTGAATCAAGATTGAGTAGGATATCTCCTTTCAACAAATTGGGCTTTAACCCAAAAGCACCCGACATGCCTGTTTCTTCATCAGCAGTAAACAAGCATTCCAACGGTCCATGCACAGCCTCTTTGGATGCCAGAATTGCCATGGCCGCTGCTACGCCCATACCGTTATCGGCTCCAAGGGTAGTTCCATTGGCGGTAACCCATTCTCCATCAATATAGGCATCAATGGGATCTGTGGCAAAATCGTGTTTTTTGTCGCTGTTGGCTTGAGGAACCATGTCCAAATGCCCTTGAAGTACCACCCCTTTCCTATCTTCCATGCCTTTTGTGGCTGGTTTTCGTATAATTACGTTTCCTACTTCATCCATGAAGGTTTCCAATCCTAAGTCGTTACCAAACTTTATCATGAATGCCCTGATTTTTTCTTCGTGCTTCGAAGGTCTTGGCACTTGGGTTAGCTGATAAAAATACTCCCAAACAGCTTTGGGTTCCAAATTTCTGATTGCATCGCTCATTATATAGTCCTCCGTATCATTTATAATTTAACAAAGATTCGAAATTAAGTTATTTTGATGATGTTCCATATGTATTGTCTATTTAATTTTAAAACTCCAAATAATTTCACTGGTTTGAAGTTTATAAATTATTTTGAATGTATTTTAACATTTTAACATAAAGATAATATTGAGTATTTCCACCATAAATACCATGGTTCCGGTTGGTGAAAACAAACATTTCAAATTGTTTATCAGCCTGAACAAAAGCTTCCGACATTTCCAATGTATTTTGCAGATGCACGTTATCATCGGCGGTTCCATGGCAAATCAACAAATTGCCTTTTAATTTATGGGCATGAGAAATGGGTGAATTATCATCGTATCCGTTTGGATTCTCTTGCGGGGTGCGCATAAACCGTTCGGTATAAATATTGTCGTAATATCGCCAGTTGGTAACAGGTGCTACGGCAATTCCTGCTTTAAAATAATCGGCCCCTTGAGTTATACAGTTTAACGCCATAAACCCTCCGTAACTCCAACCCCATATGCCTATGCGGGTTGAATCAATATAGGATAAATTACCCAAATACTTTGCAGTTTCAATTTGGTCGATGGTTTCATACTTACCCATCTGCAAATAGGTCATTTTTCGGAATTCCTCTCCACGTCCACCGGTTCCTCTTCCATCAACACAGGCCACAATATACCCGTTGTCGGTTAATACCTGCTCCCAACCCATATCAAATCGCTCCAACACTTCTTGTGAATTGGGGCCACTGTATTGAGTCATTAATACCGGATATTGTTTACTGGAATCAAAATCAATAGGTTTCATCATCCATCCATTGAGAGTTATTCCTTCAGAAGTAGTAAAATTAAAAAATTCTTTATCGCTGAATTTATATCCTTTAAGTTTTTCTTTAAGTTTGGCATTGTCCTCTAATACTCTCACCAGTTTGCCTTTGGAATCATGCAACGTAACTAAAGTTGGCGTGGTGTCGTTCGAAAAATAATTAATATAGTAGGTATAAGAGCTGCTGAAAACAGCCCGGTTGGTCCCTTTTTGGGAACTCAGTTTTCTTTTTCCGGAACCATCGGATTTAATTACGAACAAATCACGTTGTATTGGCGACATCTCAGCACTTTGATAATAAACCAACTTATTCTTGGCATCATAACCCAAATAATTGGTCACATCCCAGGAACCTTTGGTTATCTGGGAAATCAATGAACCATTGGCTTCATGCAAATATAAATGGGCAAAACCGTCACGCTCACTGCTGTAAATAAATTGCTGACCGTTATTAATAAACGTCAGGTCATCAAAATAACCTTCATCAATATATCGGTTGTTTTCTTCGGTATAAAAAATAATGGATTTTCCGGTTTTTGCATCGGCATACAAAAACTCCAATTTATTTTGTAATCGGTTGAGCCGATAAATAACCATTTCTCCGGTGGGTGAACACTTTAGTCGAGGAATGTATTGATCGGTCTCCTCTCCTACATCCACTTTTATGGTTTTTTCTGTTGTTAACTCATAAGAATGAACCGAAACTATAGAATTTTTTTCACCTGCTTTAGGATATTTGAAGGCATAATTCTCGGGATACAAACTATTGCTTTCAATTTTTGGTTCTTGCCCTGCATATACTGTCATGTTAAAGATAGGAACTTCCGTTTCATTAAATTTGCAATAGGCCAGGTATTTGCCATTTGGCGACCAGGCAAACGCCTGATTGTACTCAAACTCCTCCTCGTAAACCCAGTCGGGTGCCCCATTGATTATTTTGTTGAATTCACCATCGTTGGTAATCTGTTTTTCAGAAGCTGTTGCCAATTCTGAAATATAGAGGTTGTTGTTGCGAACAAATGCCACTTGGGTACCATCGGGCGAAAGGGTTGCCAACCGTTGGGGTCCATTTAATGAAACGGGCAATAATTTTTTAATTTTAAAATCCCAAACAAAATATTCGGCGGTAAAGGAACGCCGGTAAATATTTTCACGTTTGATGTATAAAATGAGTTTCGTTTCATCGGAATTATAAGTATAGTTCTTGATTTCTTGGATTTGCGGATTATTGAAATCTCTAACAGATACTAATGTTATCAATTGCTCCCCTGTCTTATAGCTATATTTTACAATGGCTGAATCACCAGCCAGTGCCGTATAATGCATTCCATCATTCATCGACTGCAAGCCACGAACTGTTTTAGGATAAAAAGAATATGTTTGATATAAATCAGAAAGGGTAATACTTGATTTTTCTGTTTCCTGTGAGAATAAAGCAATCCCTAAAAAGCAAAACAGACTTATAAATAACGGTTTTTTCATTATAAAATTGAATTAACAGGTGTTTACTTTTAACTAACCACAAATTGCTCTTTTAAAAAAGAAATAAAAGTAAGGCAACTTCTTACTCAACAACATGTTTTTTTGATTTTGAAATGCTAATAAAATTGTAATCTTTGAGCTTTT
>JAIFNJ010000002.1 GCA_020047835.1 Bacteroidota bacterium | reverse complement strand
AAATGTGAAGGCAACCAACATTTCGAAAATAAATCCCATAATGACTCAAACTATTTCCAATAAGGAGCTTACAAAATTTGCTTGTTGCAATCTTTCTGAAAGCTTTGAAACCAACGCATCTGTTGATGTAGCTTATGCCGATGCCGTTTCTGGAATCAAACAGATAAAACTACTTGGCATCAGTGGCCGCTATTCGCAACTTATGATGGAAAACATACCCATCTTGCGGGGATCTGAATCTGCCTTCGGATTGGAATACATTCCTGGCACCTGGCTTCAGAGTATCCAGGTATCCAAAGGCACTTCCGCTGTAAAAAACGGGTACGAATCGGTAACCGGTCAAATCACTACCCTGTTTTAAGTAAATAGTTAAGGTTGTTTCATTTAGAATCTTTATCGAATCAGTTTGGTATCCTACATAGCTGAAAACCAGAATATTTTCATTTGCCGATTTTGGTAGCTTGAAGTATCCTTCTGCATTGGTAATTGTTCCATCGGTGGTTCCCGACCAATATATATTTACTCCAATCAAAGGTAATTTGCTGTTTGATTGGTCAAAAACCCAGCCTTCAATTGTCTTAGCCAAAATTGATTGAGAAATCAAAATGGCAAAAATCAAAAAGGCATATTTTAAAATTTGATTTGTTTTCATTTTTAGTGTATTATTTAATAAGAATTCAATTCAAGGTTTCATTGAATTATTGCAGTATGCTTGATAAAGACCAAAGCCAATAGCAGCTAAAGTTTTTCGCAAAACCGCTTAATTTTAAAAAAAAAACAGGAAGTGAAAATCAGATTAAATATACTTGAATACGCGAAAGGTATTCATCGGTGGTTAGGGGTGGCGGTGATTCAGCAAATTGATGTGTTAATTCGGAAGTATTATTTGTTTCAAGACTTCTAAATGAATATGGCATAAGCATATTGAAGCATTGAATCTCAATAGGCTTGATGGTTGGAATGGTATTGTGCAATATTGTTTTAGTATCCAATTTTACCCATTGGGCCTTGTCCGTGCAGCATCCATTATCATTGGGAGTATCGCATTGCGGCATTGAAACTGCTTCATCAGTGCTGCAACAACTTTTTTTCACAGATTTAGTAGAATGTATGTTGCAATTGTACGGCTGCAAAAACAGCGAATAGTTACTGGTGTGGTTATGATTGCAGTGGTGCACATGAATACTAAAACCACCAGTTGTCATCAGTATTACCAAGGACATGATAATGGAAAAAACGCGTAGAATATGTTTTTTTAGTATATTCATATTTTTTACAACACAAAACTAGGGAATTGTTTTATTATCAGGTGTTAATGGTTTGTTAAAGGTTATGAATTTTGTATTTTGTGAAAAAAATAATAATGGATAATTTAACAATTGGAACAATAGTAGATCACGAACGCTACGGCGAAGGTGTAATTGGAAAAGTTAACCTTACCAATTACGATATCTATTTTGCCCATGGTGGGAAAATAGCCATTTCGAAAAATACCGATCAACTATCTGTAGTCAACCGTCCAGATGAATCAGTTTCAGTTCCTGTTTTAGATTTAAAGGTTATTGAGGAATTGTTTAGCTATTTACTAGATAAAAAAGGGATGCTTTCAGAAATAGTTGAAATGGGCGAAAAATGGGAAGGAGGAAAGCTGGTTATGGTACCTGGGAACCCATCATTGCAAAGCAAAGAAGTGGATATTGAGGTGTTTTTTCATAAAATTGTAATGGTTCGTGATAGGCTTCGAGTACTGGAACAAAATATAAACAGCCATCCAAAATTAACCGATGAAGACAAAGTGAATTTGGAACAATACATAACCAAAGCCTATGGAAGCCTGACTACATTTAATGTTTTGTTTGACAATAAAGATCAATATTTTAAAGGAAGTGGTAAGTAATCAACATTTTTAAAAAGAAAAGAGGCCGGATTCCCGGCCTCTTAGAGTTAACTCACTTTTCTTTCTGCACTTTTCAATTCTTTTTTATTTCGTTTTAATCGTTTCATAGCATCTATTAACTTTTGCTTTAAACTTTGAGCGATTGTTTTCTCATCATTCTTTTTAGCCTTTTTTAGCTTGTGGTTAATTTTACTTGTTCTTACCCAAGCTTTCTCAACTTTGCGCTCCGCAATCTCGAGTTTTTCTTTTTTCTTGCGTTTTTCAATAGGATCAGTCATGTTGAATCGTATTAAGATTTGAAGAATAATTGTATTAAAATAACAAATATTTTTCCATTTTAGTTGCAAAAAAATGGACATTTAATTTGCATTTTTCGCTAACCGATGAACTACAACTAGTTAAAAATAAATGTTAAAATTGAATCCGTTTGTTGTCCCTTTCCAACATTTTTTGAATAACTTTTTCCGGATGACTGAATTGATAATTCATCATCATGGCAGCAATAATGTAGGGTTTATAGCTTGCTTGTTTAAACAAAGGAACTTTGTAGCGTTCAAAAACAGAGGCCTGCACTTCACCTTGTTTGCAGGAAACACTTGAAATATCAGCAGGTAAACAATGCAAATATAAAGCATCTCCATTTTTCGTAAGTTTCATTTTTTCTTCGGTGCATTCCCAATCAGTATGTTTTGCATTGTTTTCCAAACACCTTTTTTCTAATGCATCAAGACCTTTTATATCCTTATTTAGAAGTAAATTGGTTCGTTCTTGCATTACTGAAAAAGGTGCCCAGCTTTTCGGGTATACCACATCGGCGTTTTGAAAAGCATCATCCATACCGGATACTTTTCTGAAGCTTCCTCCGTTAATTTTTGCTTGCTGAGCGGCAAGTTTTTCAATTTCCGGTATTAAATTATATCCTTTAGGGTAAGCTAAATCGACATGCATACCAAAACGAGTCATCAAACCAATTACTCCTTGTGGAACACTAAGCGGTTTTCCATAGCTAGGTGAATAAGCCCAAGTCATGGCTATTTTTTTTCCTTTTAGGTTTTCGATGCCACCAAAATGGGTTATCAAATGAAGCATATCACTCATGCTTTGTGTAGGATGGTCAACGTCTGATTGCAAGTTAATAATACCGGGGCGCTGTTCCAAAACTCCTTCCATATAACCTTCATCCAGAGCTTTACCCACTTCACGCTGGTATTTGTCACCTTCACCCAAAAACATATCATCACGTATGCCAATAAAATCAGCCATAAACGATATCATGTTGGCTGTTTCACGAACCGTTTCACCATGGGCAATCTGTGAAGTTTTTTCATCCAAATCCTGTACTTCGAGTCCTAACAAATTAGCTGCCGATGCAAAGGAAAATCGAGTTCGGGTTGAATTATCCCTGAAATTAGAAATGGCTAACCCTGAATCGAAACAACGGGTTGACACATTTTTTTCTCTAAGCTGCCGAAGAGCTTCTGCAACAAGAAATATTTGCTGCAAATCATCGGTTGATTTTTCCCAGGTTAGCAGAAAATCCCTACGATAGTTTTCCGCTTTCAGTTTTTTTAACTGACTTATGATTGTATTTATTTTTTTACTCATAATTACATGGTTGTTTTAGTTATTTAATATTTTCAGCCAATTGATAGGCAAAGGCAGCATAAAAAGCTGAAGCTTTTACTAAATGTTCCACAGGTACTTTCTCATTGGGAGCATGAGCCATTACTTCGTTTCCAGGACCAAATCCAATTAATGGAATATGGTAATACCCATTTATTGTAACTCCATTTGTGGAAAAGGTCCATTTATCAACCAACGGTTTTTTATTGAATAGTTCCGAATAGGCTTTCACTCCTGTCTGCACTATTAAATCATTTTCTTCAATTTTCCAGGTTGGATAATATTTTTCCATTCCATATTTTAAACCGGTGTAGGCAGTTTCTTCGTAATAAAGTACCTCCACTTTGGCATTCATATCTTTTACAATTTCCTGTATTTGGGCAATGGCACTTTCTTTAGTTTCCCCCCAGGTTAATCTTCTATCGAGATGGAAATAAGCATAATCGGCAACAGCGCACAGCGATGGACTACCTGATTTAATTTCGGATATGGTTACTGTTCCTTTACCCAGAAAATCGTCAGAAATTATCCGTTCATTCAGTTTTTCTATTTCAAGAGCGGCTTTAGCGGCTTTATAAATGGCGTTATCGCCCCGTTCGGGAGCTGAACCATGGCAGGAAACACCATAAAAATGCACCCCAATTTCCATGCGACCACGATGTCCTCGGTAAATGTTTAAGTTAGTAGGTTCGGTGCTAATGGCAAAATGAGGTTTAATGCCTTCTTCTTCAACCAAATATTTCCAGCAAAGACCATCGCAATCTTCTTCCATAACACTCCCAACAAAATAAATGGTCAAGTCTTCTATGAAACCTAATTCTTTAAGAATCTTTCCTGATGTTATAAACGCTGCAGCACCGCCTTCCTGATCTACAGTGCCTCGTCCATGCACAAACCCGTCTTTGATTTCACCCGAAAACGGATCAAAATCCCAATTTTTAAGTTGTCCGGTATCCACCGTATCCATGTGGGCATCAATAGCTAAAATGGTTTTACCATTTCCTATTCTCCCCAGCACATTTCCTAATCCATCAATCCGCACTTCATCAAAACCAGCCTCTTCCATTTGTTTTTTAAGCTCTAGCTGTACCTCTTTTTCACCCATGCTCAACGATTTTATTTTAATGAGTCTTGATAAATTTTGAGTAGTGTAGTCTTGATATTTTATTGAAAGCTCGTCAATTTTCCTAAATATATTCATGATTTAAGTATTTTGTTTTGAAATTATTCAAATATATAGTCTTTTTAAATTATCACAAATGTATTGTCAATATTTATTTTTATTTTAGTATATCTCATTCATTAAGATAAACTAAATAGGAACCTTTTTTAATTATATGCTGTTAAGGTATCCTATTTTTTTTCAATTATATATCTTTGCAATTGAGTTTTTTTTGAATTTACTTGTATAATTGCAGAAACTTAGCATTTTTGGTTAAATTGCCAATATTTTCAACTTGATTATTAATTTAGGATGAAGCAAATAATTAGCCTTATTTACTTTTTATTTTTATTGGTCTGGATGTCTTTTGGTCAAAAAGATCAAGGGTATCTTGAAGTAAAAGGAACCGTTAAATATGAAAGAGAAGCTTTGGTGGATGCCAAAGTCAATTTAATTAAAGATGGTGTTAAAGATAAAGTATTTAGTACTGATTTTGAAGGCAAGTTTACTGTGAGGCTTGACCTCAATTGCGTTTATGAATTGGTTTTTAGTAAGCAAGGTTTTTTCTCAAAAAAACTGGTTTTCACCACAAAAGTGCCTTCAGATGATGTGGGAATTTGGAATAATAAATTTGCCATTGAACTAATTCCTGAAATTGAAGGTTTTGATGCGTCCTTGTTTGATGAACCCATTGGAAAGTTTGAGTTTAATGCTTCAGTGGGTGATTTTGATTATGATTTGGTTTATACCACCAATATGCAAAAACGCATTAAAGCCTTAATGCTTCAATACGAAAAAGCAAGAAAAGAGTCCTTTAATAAAATTATTGCTCAAGCTGACGAAGCTTTTAATGTTAAAGACTACGATGCAGCTATTGAATTGTATGATAAAGCAATTGACTTAGATCCTTATGATCCCTATCCAGATGAACAAATTGTGATGATTGACAATATTTTGAAGCAGGATCAAAATGCGGAAAAAAACTACGAAAAGAATGTTAAAGAAGCCGATCAATACTTTCAACAGCAAGATTATGTAAATGCACAAAAGTATTACATCAGGGCACTCAAATATAAAGAAAAACAATATCCAAAAGACCAATTGGCAGCACTTGACAAGTTGCTGGTTAAATCGGAGGATGATCCCAGTTTAATTGCCTACAAAAATGCTATAATTGCCGGAGATAAAGCGATTACAGCAAAACAATACACCAATGCGTTAGCAAAATTTACCGAAGCTTCGGGGATTAAGCCGACTGAGCAATACCCGAAAGATAAAATAGCTGAGCTTACTGCTTTGATTGCCCAATTAGATAGCGATAAAAAATCGAAAGAGGAAATTGAAAAAGCCTATTTGGCTGCCATAGCATTAGCTGATGCTGGATTTAATCAAAAAGATTTAATCAATGCCCGGCTTAATTATGTAAAAGCTAGTACCATTAAACCAGCTGAAATTTATCCCAAAACTAAAATTACTGAAATAGATAACTTATTAGCTGCTGGTAAATCAATAGATGAAAAGTATAAAGGGTTTATTGCACTGGCCGATCAATCGTTTACTAGTAAACAATATGAATCGGCAAAAGGAAATTACCAACAAGCATTATCGATTAAACCAAACGAGAGTTATCCTGCAGCAAAAATTAAAGAAATTGATGCCTTATTGCTTTTGCTAGCTGATTCCCGTAAAAAAGATCTGGAAGCAAATTATCAAAAAGCCATAGCAACTGCTGATGCGGCATTTAATAAGAAAGAATATGAATTGGCTAAAACATCATACAACCAAGCGGTAACCTTAAAAAACACCGAAGTTTATCCAAAACAAAAAATTGCGGAAATTGATAAGTTATTGGCCGAAATGGCATCCAAGCGCCGGGCTTATGATTTGGCCATTGCACGCGCCGACAATAATTTCAACATTGAAAAATGGAACGATGCTAAAGTCGATTATCAAGATGCGCTGAATTTGTTTCCCACAGAACTTTATCCGCAGACCCGAATTAATGAGATAGAAAATAAACTAGATAGTACCTTTAATTCAAAAAAATATTTAGAATCAAAAAATTTCTATTCCCAAGCGCTTTCAGTAAAACCCAACGAGTCTTATCCAAAAAAGAAACTGGAAGAAATCGATTTTATGTTAGCTGCTGAAAAATCGTTAAACGAGAAATATAATGCTTTAATAACAGTGGCCGACCAAAATTTTGTGAATAATAATTTTCAAGATTCAAAAGCATCCTATACCAGTGCCTTGCAATTGAAGCCTAATGAAGCTTACCCAAAACAACGGATTGCTGAAATTGATGCAAAATTAGCGGCGTTACTTGTTAGTAAGCAAAAACAAGATCAGCTTAAAAAGCAATACGATGGCTTGATATTGCAAGCCAATCAGCAATATACAGCTAAAAGCTGGGAACAGGCCAAGGGTTATTATCAGCAGGCATCGGCTGTATTGCCTGAAGAGGTATTTCCTAAGCAACGAATTACTGAAATTGATAACATGTTTGCAGGTATTGCCGATAAAAACAGAAAATATAATGACGCTATCCAAAATGGAGATGTGAAATTTTCAGGTAAATTGTATGGCGAAGCATTATCCTATTTTAATCAGGCATCTCAAATAAAACCCGAAGAAGCATATCCAAAGCAGAAAATTTTGGAAATTAACGGGTTGTTGGAAACGATGAAGAAGAATGAAGCAACCTATCTGGAATTCATAAAATTGGCAGATGCTTCATTTTCAGTGAAGCAACTGGATGATGCAAAAGCAAAGTATCAATCAGCTTTAGCTATAAAACCTACCGAAGCCTATCCTACCCAGCGAATCAATGAAATTGATAGGTTATTGGCAGAACAAATGCGGTTGAAAACAGATAAGGATAAATTAGATGCCCAATACAATCAACTAATAACCAGTGCTGACGCACTTTTTGCACAGAAGAAATATCCGGAGGCTAAAAATAGTTATACTCAAGCATCCGTATTAAAACCGGAGGTTTCTTATCCCAAACAAAAAATTTCGGAAATTGAAAGCTTATTAACAGCCATGTTAGCTCAGCAGAAAGCATACGATCAAAAAATGCAGGATGCAGAAATGCTTTATGCCAGCAAAAATTATAATGGTTCTTTAACTGCTTATCAGCAAGCCTCTCAATTAAAACCTGAAGAGGCATTACCTAAGCAGAAAATTGCTGAGTTAAATCAATTGATTGCCCAATTACAGCAAAAAGAACTTTCATATAGCAATTTTATTAAGCTGGCCGATGCTTCCTTTACATCAAATCAATTGGATGCAGCTAAGGAACAATATAAATCGGCATTATTGGTTAAACCGGCAGAGACTTATCCAACCCAAAGGATTGTGGAAATTGATAAAATGATGGCTGAGCAATTGCAGCTTAAAAATCAAAAAGAACAACTGGAGGCTAAGTACAATTCGCTCATTACTTTGGCCGACAATAATTTTAATCAAAAAAAGTATACCGAGGCAAAAGCTAACTATACCGAGGCATTGACTTTGAAACCTGCTGTGATGTATCCAAAAGAGCGAATTTCAGAAATCGATAATTTGCTCAGTTCAATGGCGGTTCAACAAAGAGCCTACGACCAAAAAATGCAGGAAGCAGCTTCAATGGTTGGTTCGAAGAATTACAATGGGGCATTGCAAAGCTATCAGCAAGCTTCACAATTAAAGCCCGATGAAGCACTTCCAAAACAGAAGATTGTTGAAATGCAGACTATTTTGGCTGATTTAGCACAAAAGCAACAGCAATATCAGCAATTAATAACTAAGGCTGATAATTCATTCAACCTAAAAAACTATCAACAGGCAAAACCCTTGTATCAGCAAGCGCAGCTAATTGTTCCCAATGAGGAGTATCCAAAAAATCAAATCGTACTAATTGATCAATTGCTAGCTGAAGCAGCGAAAAAAGAGGCTGATTTGCAGGCAAAAGTAAAAGCCTATAATGCAAAAATTTTAGCTGCTGATAAGCTATTTGCTTTAAAAGACTATACCAATGCTTTGTCGGGATACTCTGATGCTAAAGCTATTAAAGCGGATGAAACCTATCCTGATCAGCAGATTATCCGCATCAATAATTTAATAAAAGAAGATGCTGCTAATTTGGAAGCTTCATTCAACCAGGCGATTCAAAAAGGTGATCAGCTAAAAGGGCAAAAAAGCTATTTGGAGGCTAAAGACCAATATTCTTTGGCATTGAATTTAAAACCTAAAGATCCATTGCCACAATCGAAACTCGTTGAAATACAAAACCTGATAGATCAACAAAAGTTAGATAAAGAAAAGCAAGACAAAATTGATAAAGATTATACCAATTACATTGTTCAAGCCGATCAAGCCTTCAGAGCATTGGATTATACTTCGGCATTGTCGCTATACAAAAATGCTCAAGGCATTAAGCCAACTGAGAAATATCCTAAGGCTCAGATTGAGTTGTGTGAAAAGAAAATACAGGAACAAAAAGCATTAGCTGAGGAAGAGGCAGAAAAACGCCGAAAAGCAGAATTAGCCGCTTCACAAAATTCTTTTGGTGGAAAAGAATTTGATTATACCGGGGAGCAGCGCGATAATAAGTTTTTGAATGAATTGGCAAAGCTTTATCCTTTGGGAGTTACGGTTGAAAATTATGACAAACCTAACAAAAAGATAAAACGGGTTATTGTGAATCATGACGGTATTGCAAAAGAATACATTGAAGTTACCTATTCCTATGGTACCTATTATTTCAGGAATGGACAAAATATTTCTCGTTCCATTTTTTATTCAGAAACCAAAGAATGAAACGAACAAAAAAAGTAATGAAATATAGATTATTAGGAAGCATCTTATGGATGCTTCTTTTTGTTGCATGCCAATCGGTATTAAAAAATAAAGAAAATGAATCGCTTTTATATACCATTGATACTATTAACTATGCACAGGGATTTCAAGTATCATCGTCCGATGAAAAAATTCGAATTAAAGTAAGCAATCCGTGGCAACATGCAAAAGATATTCATTTTGAATATCTTTTGAGTCCCTATGATTCTTTATTGAATAGTATTACTATTCCGGTACAACGGGTGGTATGCTTTTCTACTACTCATTTGGCCTTTATTCACCTTTTGGGTGAAGATAGTTCCGTTGTTGGGGTAACTAATCCTAAATTAATTTCGAATCAAACCATAGTTCAACAAATTGAAAGTGGCATTACCCTTGACATTGGAAATGAACAAGCCTTGAATTATGAACTTATTTTGAGTTTAAAGCCCGATGTAATATTTGCTTATGGAGTTGGTGCTGAAGTGCAAGGAATTTATCAGAAATTTACCGAATGGGGCATACCGGTTGTTATGGTTTCTGAATATTTGGAGGAATCACCATTAGCAAAAACAGAATGGTTGAAGTTTTTTGGACTTTTTTATAACAAAAAGGATTTGGCCGATTCACTTTTTACCACCATTGAATTGCAGTATAATGAGTTGCTTTCGAAAGTTAGCAAAATAGAAAAAAAACCTCTGGTAATGTCAAGTCTGCCTTGGAAAGATGTTTGGTATGTTCCCGGTGGAAATTCGTTTATGGCTCAGTTTATAAGTGATGCCGGAGGCAATTATCTGTGGAAGGAAGATACTTCAAGAGAAAGCTTGGCACTTTCCATGGAAAGTGTTTTTTTTAATTCAAAAAAAGCTGAAATTTGGATTCATACAGGTATGGCCAATTCACTGGATGAAATAAAGCAAACGGATCCACGAATGGGTCAGTTGAAACCATTTATTGATGGTACGGTGTATAACAACAATAATAGAATATCAAGCAATACGATGGGAAATGATTTTTGGGAAAGTGGGGTTGTAAATCCACAATTGATTCTGAGCGATTTAATAAATATATTTCATCCCGGGATTATTGCTGATACCAACATGTATTACTATAAAAAGCTTAAATAATGTACCGCTTAAACCAACGACTGTTTATAAGGAACTGGCAATTTGGTGATGAGTCATTTTTAGCAAGTCAGGCAAACAATAAAATGATTTGGAATTATGTCATGGACATTTTTCCTCACCCATATACTTATGATGATGGCTGTACCTGGATTGAAATAAATCAAAAAAAAGATAAAGCAGAAAACTTTGCCATAGTTTATGATGGAGATCCCATCGGGAACATTGGGATTGTTCCCGGTACCGATGTTCATTTTAAGAGTGCTGCATTAGGCTATTGGTTAGGTCATGAATATTGGGGCCAAGGAATTGCAACCCTTTCTGTAAAATGGATGGTAACATACACTTTTAATGAATTTGATTTTAATCGTATTTGGGCCGCTGTTTTTTCAAACAACCCAGCTTCAATGCGCGTTTTGCAAAAATCTGGTTTTAAACAAGAAGCTATTTTCGAAAAATCGGTAATAAAAAACGGAGAATACTTAAATGAACATATTTTTGCAATCTTAAAATCAACTGTTTGAACCGAAAAAATTATATATGGTTTGCCATTTTAATTATAACAGGATTTTTCCTTTTTATGACAGATCTGGCTTTGGGTTCAGTTAAAATCCCTTTCAAAGAATTTTTAACTACTCTTTTCACCGGCGACATAAATTCCGTTTGGTTTACCACTTTGTTTGAATTCCGTTTACCTAAAGCCTGGGTGGCTGTTTTTGCAGGTGCTGCACTTTCAGTGAGTGGTTTGCAAATGCAAACATTGTTCAGAAATCCTTTAGCGGGGCCTTATATTTTGGGAATTAGTTCGGGAGCCGGATTGGGTGTAGCGTTGCTAGTTTTAGGGTTTCCCGCATTATTGAGTTTAGGAACTCATTACCTTTTAAATCAATGGGCATTAGTAATTGCAGCCTGGATAGGTTCTGCTGTTATTTTATTATTTATCATGTTAGTAAGTATCCGTGTTCGTGATATTATGACAATTCTAATATTTGGTATCATGTTCGGAAGCGCGGCCACGGCACTAATTAGTATTTTGCAGTATTTTGGATCCGATGCATCGGTAAAAGCATTTGTTATTTGGACCATGGGAAGTTTGGGTGGTGTAACCAATAATCAATTGTTTATTTTTATTCCAAGCATTTTGGCGGGATTATTTATCGCCTTGATTTTACCAAAAAGTTTAAATGTATTGCTATTAGGAGAAAATTATGCCCGGACCATGGGATTGAATGTTATGGTAACCCGAATTTTAATTTTTATAAGTACCAGTATGCTGGCTGGCACGGTAACTGCATTTTGTGGACCCATTGGATTCATTGGAATTGCCATTCCGCATATTGCCAGAATGTTGTTTCATACCGCCAATCATTTTGTATTAGTACCGGCCTCTATATTATTAGGAATGAATACTATGCTGTTAAGTGATATTATCTCGCAATTACCCGGAAATGCTACCATTTTGCCCATTACTTCGATTACGGCATTATTAGGGATTCCCATTGTAATTTGGATTATTATCAGGAACCAAAAGCTTACTCATACAGTCTAAAATGAGATACGAATCTGTCAACGGTTTAATTATCAAAAATCTGGCTATTGGTTATCAGAAAGGCAGTGAAAAGCATCAATTGGGTGGTACATTAAATGCTCATGCTAAGCCGGGTGAATTGATAGCTTTGATTGGACCAAATGGAGTGGGTAAAAGTACTTTTATTAGAACTATTTGTCAATTGCATCCTCCGATAGCTGGACAGGTAATTATTAATTCGGTAATATCGCGCCATGCCAACGAACTTATATTAACTTGATCCATCGAAATTTTAATGCGGTTTTTGTCATCGGTTGATAGTCCTGAAAACCAACTACCATGAGGAAATCTACCGAGTTCAACCAAATCGGCAACTTTTAACTTACTGGAACGATACAAATCAGTTGAAACCAAACTTATGGTTTTTGCCAATTGATTGCGGGAAAACGTTGTTGA
>JAIFNJ010000198.1 GCA_020047835.1 Bacteroidota bacterium | reverse complement strand
TTCGTAATGAAGGTGGTGTTTTTAAAATGGTAGGTATTGCTGGTAACACTGCAAACCTAACAAAAACAGGTGGTTCATATTATATTGTACAAAACAGTGGAACATTCCATGCCAAATATTACCGCTGCGAAACCATTGGTGCCACTACAAATGGTGCAATTACCATTAACGGTGGAAGTTTGGATGCAACCAATAACTTTAGCAACGGAACATTTATTTCGGGATCAAGTACCGCTACATCAACTGCATATATAAATTTAAACGGGTTGGCAATTGATAATACGACCAACCTAACCATTAAATCAGTAACGTTTAATAGCGGTGGTACCACCAACCGGAATATTAAGCGCGATGTTCCCCCGGCAGCAGGATTGCATTGGTTCGTTAGCAGGACCTGTTTATGAAACAGATTCACCAAGTGGCGGTGCTTCAACAGGCTATGTTCATTGGACTTATCCTAACGGTTTCTTTTGGGAGGGAGACGTTTCTGATGACTGGCACAATAATTTGAACTGGGAAGGTGGCTTTGCTCCTACTGATTCTAATCATTACGTATATATAGATATCAGCAAATTCGTTGGACCTAATAAAGTTGCAAAAATAAATACCGGTAATGCGCTGTGTGGAAGAATTATCGTTAATGATAATGGAAGTACCGGACTTGGGTTTGAATTAGGAGGCGGTTATGATTTAAGCATAATTGGTGCTGTGGTTATTAGCAATGGCGCAGTGGTTGCGGTTACTGACCCAACCAGTGAGATTACAGTATTTGGCGACTGGACCAATTCGGGAACTTTTAACAATGGCAATGGTACAGTAAATTTCAGAGTAGCAAGCGAAACCCAGACCATTACACAGAGTTCCGGTTCATTTTACAATATGAATCTTTATTCATCCCAAGGGGGCATATTTACCTTAGGAGCTAATTTGGATATCAATAATAACTTAACTTTTGTAAAAGGTACTTTTAGTGTATTGACCCTTAACATTACTATTGGCGGAAATTGGCTGATGGTAGCCGATTCAGCACCATTATTTGTCCCCATGTCACAAACCGTTACCTTTGATGGAGCAGACCAAACCATTTCCAATGGCACTTTTTATAATATAACTTCTTCTGGCACAGGTACAAAGACCCTTTTGACTAACCTAGAAATCAATAGCGCACTAACAATTGGTTCGGGGACCACCTTTAATGGACAAGAAAATGACTTGTATGTGGCTGGTAATTGGATTAACAACGGTACGTTCAGCCAAACCGGAAGTGGAATGGTAATTTTTGATGGGGGTACTCAGCAAATTGATAATACCGGATCTACTACAACTCAATTTAACAAAGTAACCTTTGCCGGTACTGGAGCAAAAACATTTTATAAAGCAACTCAAATATGGGGCGATGTAATTATTAACAGTGGGTCTACGGTTGGTTTTAGCACTTTTACCATTGATGGGGGAATTTCTGTGAACAGCTTAACCAACAATGGAACCATTACTATTGATGGTGCCACTAACTTTCCGGTAAATTTTGAAACAATTTCTATGTCGAGTACCAGTAATGTGTATTACCGTTATACGTCAGGCAATCAAACAATTAAAAATAGTCCCGATTGGTCATATGGAAATTTATACATGCAAAATAGTATTGGTCCAATTAATAATAAAACAGTTGAAACTGGTGATTTAAAAGTAACAGGTAATTTAAATATTGACCATACCTTCGTAGTATTAGATATGGAAACAAACAGTTCTAATTTAATATTAACAGGAAATTTATCTTTAGTTGCCGGTGGCCAGCAAATTATTTGGGGCACCGGAACAACCAAATTAACTCATATAGGGGGAGACTGGTATATTGATGCCGATATTACCGGCTTCAATAATATTGAATTTGGTGGCACCATGGGTAGTTGGAAGAGGATGTACAATAATTTGAATATTACGGGCAATGTCACAGTAAAAAACAGTATCTACCTTTTGATGGATGCGAACAATAATACCCTACCCAAAACCATGACTTCATCCGGTGTGGGAAAAACTTTTACCTTGGAGAATAACGCAAGACTATACAACTCAACACCGTCAGCTACAGCAGCGGCTATGCCCACCGGATTCGCCACCTATAACCTGCATAGCAACAGTATTGTTTATTTAAGAGCCCCGAATACAGTAAATCAAACGGTTTACACGGCTAATAATATAATTTACGGAAGACTTACCTTCCAAAATACCAAAACAGTTACTACCGATGGAATAGCTACTTTGCAAGTTGTTGGCGATTTGAATATGGGAAGCTGTATTTTTACCGATGGTGGACAAAGCATAATTACAGCTGGGGCAACCACTGCTATTTATGATTATACCCCCTCACCCGGTGTAACTTTTACTTTTAATGGTGGAAATCAGGCAATTAATAACAATACAGTTTTTCCGTTAAGACTCTATCATATAGTGCTATCCGGCACCGGAACAAAAACACTAGGTTCAGCTAATAGCGTGATAATAAATGGAAATGTTACAATTAACCCTAACATTGCTGTAACTTCAGCTCGTAACATCGAATTTAATGGTTCAACCTGGACAAATAATGGTAAATTTAAACATTCAAGTACGTTGACATTTAATGGGTCAGGTGCACAGGCAATTAATCCAGGATCCAGCCAAACTGATAACTACTTTACTAACCTTGTTTTTTCTGGATCTAATACAATTACCTTTAACACCAACGGTGCCGATATTAATGGCACTCTTACAATTTCAGGCACAGCAACGGTTAATATGGGAACTTTGGCGCATACCATTTTCGGAACCATTACCAATATCTCCGGTGGTACTTTGAATTCCGCTGCGGCTGATATTACATTTGATGGTGGAAATCAAAATATTAATACTCCTGCCTTTACTGCCAAAAATATTGAAATAAGCGGCTCAGGTACAAAAAGAATGTATAGCAATTGGGATGTGAACGACTTAAACATTATTTCATCAACCTTGAATAACTACGATAATGTTTCATCATACTTTTCACTTACGATTAGTGGTAATTATACCAATACAGGCGTATTTACTCATAACGATAATAGTTTTGTCACATTTAATGCATCAACCGATGTTAATATCAACAACGGTACAGGCACCTTTTGGATAGTTAATTTTGGTGACGATGCAGGCTCTACATATTTGTACAACCTTATATCACCAGCCACCACCATTCGAAGAACTATCAACTTAAATGAAGATGCCCATGTAAAATTAAACGGAAACACCATAGTGTTTGGCTACAATACGGCCAATCCGAAAGTATTTACCGTTAAAGGAATTTTAGAGGTGGACGCTAACGCTTACCTGAAATTTGAAAATCAGGGTTCCGTTTGTTCCATGAATGTTGATAATGCCACCCCTTCAAAGGCTACATTACGTTTAGTAGGAAATAGTTTAAGCGAAGTTAGTACCTTAACACGGAATACTACCTATGGAGGCCATGTTATTACAATTAACAGGGCAACCATTGAGGCTAAATACTATTTAATTGAGTATTTGTCAAATGCAGGTATCGATATACAAGCCAACGCCACCCTACATTCCACCAATAACTTTTCATACGGTACTTTCTCAAACATTAACAATGTGGCTGGTGCGTGCTACCTTAATTTGGAAGCCGGAACTTATGTCGGCGCTGATATTGTTGATGTTGCTTTTAACATATCGACAACTCCTGTTACCGGAATTTTTAACGTAAAACGTCAGGTTTCGTAGCCCAATATTACATTTAGTGGCTTAATTAGCGGTAATTTAGGTAGCTATAAATACGAGAAAGATGAACTTTCATCAGGACCACCTGCTGATTTAGCCGATGCCAGTCAAGGAAAACTGCAATGGCCCGGTGTGTTGGAGACCACTTGGACAGGTGCTATAAATGAAAATTGGGATAACCCAGGCAACTGGTCGGATGGGGTTCCAACAAGCACCATTGATGCCATAATACCCGGTAGCTTGCCAAATGATCCCGTACTGAATATCAACGGTGAATGTAAAAAATTACGAATCACTTCAGGTGTGCTAGAATTAGATGGAGGTTTTAATATAAATACCTATGGCGATATTACCATTGGTGAAGGTGTCTCTGCAGGAAAACTAATTGTTTCGCACCCCGAAAGTAATATTATTTGTGGTGGGGCATGGACAAGAGGAACTAATGGTATTTTTGTTCATGGCAGTTCTGCAGTAGTTTTTAATTCAGGTAGTGGTTCGGTAAATATTAATCCGTTAAGTTCCGATTTCTATGAATTGGAATTTAATAATGCATCATCCACTTTTTATCTAACTGGCAGTATCATAAATGTGTTAGGCAGTTTAACCATCACGAACGGAATAGTTATCCCTAATACCGCATCTTACACTTTGAATTTGGGAGGCGATTTTAACAATCAAGGTACGTTTCAACCAGGTACAGGAACATTAAACCTGAACGGAAGTGTAAATCAAACCATTACCAATGGAAATTTATTTAATTTAATTGTAAACGGATCAGCAATAAAATATACCGAAGGAGCTACCACTATTAGTGGAACTACCACTATAAACTCCATATTGCAAGCCAATACCGCAAGTATCATCAATTTTTTAGGAAATGTTACTATTAATAATGGAGCTACCTTAAACGATGGAAACGAAAGCCATACTTTTAGCGGGGCAATATGGACAGGAACTGGAACTTACGCAGGAAATGGCACCATTACTTTTAATAGGTCAGGAAATCAAACAGTAACAGCATCAACCTTTAATAATTTAATTGTAGCATGCACAGGAAGTGTTCTTACGTTAACCGGAAATTTAACCATTGCTAGCAATTTAACCATTGCAGCAGGTGTAACCCGGTTAGATATTTTGGATAAACTAATAACAAACACCAGTGGTACTGGTACATTTACCGTGGAAAATAGTGCCACCGTTTACATTACTGGCGCCAATCATTTTCCCACAGGTTTTATTGCTAGTAACTTGGGAGCTTCCACCACAGTAGATTACCGGGGCGATGGAAACCAAATTATTGGTGGCGGTAATAATGTAGTTTATGGGAACCTAACCTTAACCAATACCAATACAAAATCATTGGGAGGTGCCATTGAAATTCTTGGTAATTTGAATTTTAATACCGCTACGCTGGATGTTACTGCAAATAACTATTCCATTACCATAGCCAGGAATTGGAATAATAACAATGCACTTGGGGGTACATTTATCCCTCGTTCAGGTGAAGTAGTTTTTAATGGGAATTCAGGCAATCAAAATATTTCGGTGGTTGACAACAGTACCAATCCATTTTATCTTCTAACGGTAAATAAATCCATAGGTACATTATATGCACCTAACAATAAGGATCAGGCAATTACAGGTGGACTAATTGTTACACTTGGTATTTATTCTGCCAACGGCAGAACCACATCTGTTGGTGGAGACTTATACGCTGAAAATGGATCATTTGCAAACAGTGGTACTTTTCTGTTAAACAAGGCATCTGGAACCGCACGGATTAAAACCAATTTCGATTATGCTGCCAATTTAAAATTCTTAAACAGCTTAACAATTAATAGCGGGGCAATTTACACTTTAGAAAGCGATGTAGCTGTTTATGGCGATTTTATTTTAACTGCCGGTACTTTTAGCGGAAATGGTTACAAAGTGGCATTGGGCAATCAATCCACGGACAATATTTCCATTAATGGAAATTATAGTATTGGAGCTGGAGGAAACCTGTTGGCCGGTGACGGAAGTAGTATAGATATTGGAGCTACTGGATCCTTTGAAATTGTGGGCACAGGTGCTAATAATGCTATTGTAACCAACAATCTGCATTATGGCGGCCGCTATGGGTTCACCTGCCATGGAGCCATTAAAGCTGAGTATTACCAATTTCAGTTCATGAACATAAATGGAATACGAATAAGTTCAACCGGAGTTATTGATGCCACAAATAATTTTAGTAATGGTACATTTACAAATGGAGCCTATGATGGAAAATTGTTAGTAATTGAGAATTCGCAGAGTTTTGTTTATCCAAATTATATTGACAACGTTAGTTTCCCAACAAATCCGGGTGGAACACTGCAAAAAAATGTTGAAAAAACGGTGAACAATGGAACCATTGAATTTTGGGAAGCATCCGGACCTTTTTCAGGAAGCTTATTTGAAAAAGATGATTACAACCGCATAAACTGGACCGGTGTAGTAGTGCTAACCTGGGATGGGTCGGCGAGCACCAACTGGAATAATGCTGCCAACTGGACCGCCAACTTTGGACCAGACATAGTGCCAACAGGATCTGAAAATGTGGTTATTGCCAATGTTACCAACAAACCAAAGCTCACCGTATCCGGTCAAAAAGCCAAAAACCTCACTATTAATACTGGCTCAAAAATTATAATTGAGACTGATTTGGATAGCGAAAATACGGATTTGGAAATATTAGGTGATTTTACTATTCTGGGTACAGGTACCCTTGAATTAAAAACAATGAATGATTTTGTTAGTGCTCAAGGCAATTGGACTATATCTACAACAGCTACATTTACCAATAATGGAACCATAACATTTAATGGAGATGGTTCCGTTAAAACTATCGATAATGGAGGTAAAAACTTTAACTATTTGACTATTGAAGGTACTTCTATTTATACCTTGGGCCGAAATACCAGTATAGTAAAAGATTTGACTATTGTTTTAGGAGCTACCTTAGATGCATCTGCATCTAACTTTTCGATAACCACTTCAGGCAACTGGGTGAATGCTGGTACTTATGTTCCTAGGGCAGGTTTGGTAACGTTCAACGCCACATCAGGTGCACATACTATCAACAATAGTACTTCAGCATTTCATCATTTGGCAATTAATGCCCTAGGAATAAATTATACATTGGCGACAAATGATTTAAAGGTAAATGGAAACTTTACACTTTCAGCAGGAACTTTTAACCAAAACCAGTTAGATGTTAATATGGGCGATGGAGCAGGTACCGATTATTTATATGTTACCGGTTCAGGCACTTATATAATTGGACCAAATGGTACATTAAAAATGGGAGGTAATGCCAATGCAACTATATACGATGGAGGCACTTTTACAGCTGTTGGAACCGATAATTTAAATCCCGCTAAAATTACTCGGCAA
>JAIFNJ010000082.1 GCA_020047835.1 Bacteroidota bacterium | reverse complement strand
CTCCTCTTTTCCCAAAATACTCGTTAATAATATCTGTCATTAAAAAAACAACAGGCCAAGGAATGATACCTATACTAAGGCTGAGGGGTCCTAACATAATTATTTTACCGCCTATTAACTCGCCAACTATTGCGTTTGTTACAAAAAAACCTGTAAGAATAGTAAAAAGAATTTCCTTTCTATTATTGAACATAAGTAAGGTATAAGCAAAAGTTAATTAGTTCCGTAAACAATAATTTAATGCTAAGGTAAATTTTTATCAGTTAGAATGATGCAGTTTATGTAAGGAATTTGATATTTTTTTTCATTTAGGTAAATTTTAGTGCAATTTGTCACTTATTTCCTATTAAATGCGAAATCCTCTGCTAATTGGTTTCAAGTAATTTAAGCCATTGAAATAATACCCATAGCACACCTTTTGACTTTACTATTACCCTAAATCCGCAAGAAAAATATTTTCTTGTGGATTCGATTAAGAAAATCAATCCTTTAAAGTTTTGCATAGCTCGCCTTCAAGTTGATTTTTCATATCGGGTTAACCTTAATAAAATTCAGAATATACAATTCGATATATGTTTTATTTCACCAAATATTGTATTTTGCTAATTAAAATCGAAAACTATGGCTATTGTAATAATCGTATTGGGACTCCTCTACTTTTTTGCTCATTATCTGACCTATTTTTTTCAAAAGACCCGTATTCCCGATGTATTGATTCTAATTTTAGTGGGAATACTTATTGGTCCGGTATTAAAACTGATAACCCCGGAGAGCTTTGGTGCCGCTGGGGGTGTATTAACTAGCATTGCGCTCATAATAATTCTTTTTGAAGGTGGACTCAATTTAGAGATATCCTCCATAATGAATTCATTGAAAAAAGCCGCCATTCTTACTATTCTGTTCTTTATTATATCTACCATATTGGTTGGTGTTGTTATGTATTTTGTTTTTGATTTTCCGGTTATGGTATCGCTAATTACAGGTTTCATTTTGGCCGGAACTTCATCAGCCGTAGTAATACCTTTGGTAAATGCCTTGCAGATGGGTAAAAAACCGGGCACTATTTTAGTGCTGGAATCCGCTTTAACCGATGTATTGTGCATTGTTTTTGCAATTAGCTTTTTAAATGGATATAATTCTGGAGCAGTAGAACCCGGTAAAATAATAGGTGGGCTTCTTTCTTCACTTATCCTGGCATCGGTAATAGGAATTGCCAGCGGCTATTTTTGGTTGCGCGCCCTGAATTGGGTACGCAAATTTCCAAATACCCAATTTACTACGTTTGCTTTTATGTTTATTGTATACGGCGTAGCTGAATATTTTAAATTCAGTGGTGCCATAGCGGCTCTGGCTTTTGGAATCATATTAGGGAACTATGATAAAATAAATATCCCTTCGGATAAAATAAAAAAACACATGACAACTGGAATAATTACAGTTTCTGAAAAAAACTTGTATAGCGAAATGGTATTTTTGTTAAAGCTTTTCTTTTTCATATACTTGGGCTTATCAATCCCTTTTCAAAGCCTCCACATTTTTAAGGTAGCTTGGTTAATTGTAGGACTGCTGTATATTGCCCGGTTAATTACCACGCGGTTTCTTATCCGTGAAGACTTTACCTGGATTGACAAATCCTTTCTCTCGGTATTGATACCTAAAGGATTGGCTGCCGCTGTTTTAGCCGGCCTTCCATTCCAATATGGACTTATTGAAGGGGAAACCATTCAAACCATAACTTACAATGTTGTTTTTTTTAGCATAATCACTACTTCGGTTCTAATTCCGTTGATTCAAGGAACGCCCATTGGTATGATTTATAAATTAATTTTCAGCTCAAATCGAAATCAGAATCAAGCCACCCAATTAGATGAAAGTTGAAAAATAGACCGAGATTGAGAATTTGTTGCAGTGTAATTATTTATTCATTAACGCTTCTGCGACAAGTAAATCCATTGGGCGGGTAATTTTAATATTTTCAGGATTTCCCTCCACTAAATGGACCTCATGCCCCATTTTTTCTACTACACTGGCATCATCGGTAAAAGTTGTATCAAATGGTTGGTTGTAACTTTCTTTCAATAGGCTAACGCTGAATACCTGTGGGGTTTGGACTAAAAATAGCTGTCGACGATCCATGGCTTTATTGGAAACTTTATTGTCCCAGCGGACCGATTCAGTTACAGGAACTACCGGAATGGCTGTGGCATAAATGGCAGCAGCATCAAAACACCGAGCAATGGTTTCCAAGCTAACTAAGGGGCGCACGCCATCGTGTATGGCTACCAAACCATCGGCATCCAACTTTTGCAATCCATTCAATACCGAATAGAAACGCTCTGAACCACCATTAGCCAAATGGTGCGGAATAGTAAATGCATATTGCCGAATCAATCGCAACCAATCAGGATGTTGATCTTCAGGTAAAACTAAAATCAAGGTCATTTTAGCATCGTACTCATGAAATTTTATTAAGGTATGCATTAGAATGGGTTTTCCTCCAATACGCATGTATTGCTTGGGCACATCCCCACCCATTCGTTTTCCGCTGCCACCCGCAACTATTATTGCAAATTTTTGTTTATCTTTCATTTTCGAATAATACCGTATCAAATCTAATAAATTCTATTGAAAAATAATCCTTGATTTTTAAAAGAGTAACCCAAGAAATACAATCGGTCATGCTAACAAAAAATGTAATCCCATTCTTAACAGAGCTTAAGACCAATAACAACAAAATATGGTTCGAAAAAAACAAAACTTGGTATCAAACAGCAACTAAGGACTTTAAAGAATTCATTGATGATTTGATTCCTCAATTGGTAAAAACAGAACCCCGGTTGGCTGGTCTATCCTCAAAAGATTGCGTGTACCGGATATTCCGCGATGTGAGGTTCAGCCACGACAAAACTCCCTACAAACCAAATTTTGCTGCCAATATAGCCCCCGGCGGAAAAAACAGCAATCTGGCTGGCTTTTATGTGCATATTGAACCTACCGGAAAATCCATTTCAGGAGGCGGAATTTATATGACAGAACCTGCCTACCTCAAGGCATTAAGAACTGAGTTTTTTCAGGTTCCGGAGGAGTTAATTGACATATTAAATGCTCCTGAATTTAAGAAATATTTTAACGGATTGTGGGATCAGGATAAACTCAAAACAGCACCTAAAGGATTTCCCAAGGATTTTGAGCACATTGATTTACTTAAACACAAGCATTACATTGTACTAACGGAACTTACTTCCAAAGATATTGCCAGCCAAGACTTGATTCCAAAATTAGTAGCCGTGCACCGCGCTCTTTACCCTTTAAACCGATTGCTTAACACCATTTTGGATGATGCAGGCCTGAAATAAAAATCCCCTCCTAATATTAGGAAGGGAAATTTAATGATTAAGAGGAATGTGGTTTAAGGGTTTTTTATTATTCTTTTTTTACACTTCCGCCTGAGGATTTTTCAATATCTTTCATTTTTGGGTCACCGCTATATCTTACTGAACCACCGGAGCTTGCGTCCGCTTTTAATTCTTCTTCCACATCTACTTCTATACTGGCGCCACTTGAAACTTCAGCTTTTACTTTTATTGCTTTTAATTCCAAAGCTTTAATGCTAGAACCGCTGTTGGCATCGGCATCAAAATATTTGGTTACTCCTTTCAATTTTGCCGTTGCACCGCTGCTTGCCTCGCACGACGAATTGGGAGCTTTATAAGCTACATGAATGCTGGCGCCGCTGCTTACCCCCATTTTCAGGTTTTCAGATTCTATAAGGTTTTGAGTAACCAATGACGATCCACTGCTGGCTTCAATGGTTTCCACTTTAATGGAAGTTACTTTTACGAGTACTTTTTTATTCCATCCATTCCAGTCGTTTCCTTTCAGGTGGATGCTAAGTTTGGTTCCATCCAGTTCAGTTATTACCCGTGAAATGTAGAAAGTATCGGCAATTACCTCAACCGATTCCTTTGGGCCTTGAGTTAATTCCACTTTAATACCTTCAGCAACATCAATGCCATTGAATCCGGTAACATTTCTGATTTCTGATTTTTCTTGTGCATTAGACGAAGTTATTGCAAAGACAACAATAACTAAGGTAGCAATTAAATTTAGGGTTTTCATACGGTTCATTTTTAGTCGTTTTTTATCTAAAATACGTTGAATAGACGATTCAGAAAATGAGATGTTACACTCTAAATTTTTTGATGCAATGCCAATGGTTTTTACTGTGGATAGGAACATTTTTTTTCTTAAAAAAAGAGCACTAATTAAAGACCATATTCCTTTGATTATTGAATATAATAGACCATTTACCCATGTTTATTACTATATAGTAACTTATTGATTAATAATTTGTGAATGTATAGAACTATAGATAACTTGCCCACCTAAATTTTTACTGCCAACATCAGTAATAGATTTAAATTGAATTGTCAACTATTACCAGTTCAAGGGAAATAAGCTATAAATCAGGATTATGAAAAATTTTCGGTCAACAAAATATTTGGTAACGTTTTGGATGCTTATGCTTAGTACAACACTCCTTTTAGGACAGGAGAAAAGTATTCCGGGCGGTTACTACGATGGAACCGAAACACTTACCGGAGCGCCATTAAAAACAGTGCTGTACAATATTATAAAAGGACACACTATTATAGGGTATAGTGGGCTATGGAATGCCTATAAAACAACTGATAAATTGGTAATTGGATCCACCACTTACGTTTACGATATGTATTCGGTAAAGAGTGATAGCACTGCCACATATTATTATACCCTCACTACCGATCAGTGCGGCAATTATTCCGGCGAAGGCGATTGCTATAATCGGGAACACTCATTTCCTAAAAGCTGGTTTAATGATGCATCACCCATGTATTCCGATTTATTTCATATTGTACCTACCGATGGTTATGTAAATGGTAAACGCAGCAATTATCCTTTTGGTGAAGTTGGTGCACCTACCTGGACATCTACCAATGGAAGTAAGCTTGGTAGTTCTAATTATGCCGGTTACACCGGAACCGTATTTGAACCTATTGACGAATATAAAGGCGATTTTGCCCGAACTTATTTTTACATGGCTACCCGTTATGAAAATATTATCGCAGGATGGGAAACTTATGATAGCAATGGGGATGCTATGTTGGACGGGTTATCATTCCCTTGCTTTGAACCATGGGCTTTAAAAATGCTTATTGAATGGCACAATGAAGACCCTATAAGCACCAAAGAATTAAACCGAAATGAAGCGGTGTATGCATTGCAGCACAACAGGAATCCATTTATTGATCATCCTGAATTTGTTTACAAAATATGGGGCGGAAACAGTCCAAGTATAATTGCCGACATTGTTACCCTACCCGCTGTTCCAAAGGATACAGATGTTGTTACGGTTTCAGCTGCTATTACTGACGCCGAAGGAATTGGTACCGTAGTTTTAAAATGGGGAACCAATTCAGGTAGCTTAAGTAATTCTATTGCTATGATCACCTCCGGCAGCAACAGTTATTCTACTCAAACCGCCATTCCTACACAAATTAACAATATCACTGTTTTTTATATAATTGAGGTAACCGATACGCAGACAAGTGTTACTTCCAGCTCTACCAATTCTTATACCGTTTTGCCATCAGATGTTACAGCACCCATACTTACCATGACACCACCAACGAATACTACGGAGGTTGAACTGAATGCAACCATTAATATCAATTCGAACGAACCGTTGCTGACTAAAACCGGTCAGACAATAGACGAAACATATCTTAAAACAGTTATTGATTTAAAACTGTACGATGTAAACGGAGCAAACCTTTCATTTAATGCCGGAATAAGCAACAACAACCAATTGATCACCATTTGGCCATTAGAATCTTTTACTAATGATATTACCTATTTTGCCAAATTAAATTCAAAAGCTTTTGCTGATATAGCAGGTAATTTAACCGATTCCCTTCAAACATCCTTCACAACCATTTCATTTAATGATACGATAGCTCCCCAATTCATTGTAGGTTTTCCAAAAACGGATAGTATAACTTCTCAATCTTTTAACTTACTAGTTTCAATGGATGAACCGGGAAGGATTTATTATCAACTAAAATTAAAAACAGAACTGGCGCCTACTAACCAGGAATTATTAGAATCCGCGTCACTTGAACTTTTAGAAGGATTCAGTCCGGATACGATTTTCTTTGAAGAATTAACTGAAAATACTACCTATTCGGTGTATTTATTAACACAGGATCAGCAACCCATCCCCAACACATCACTATTTGCTTTAAAGCAAAATGTAACCACCTTGGGAGTGGCTCCAATCATTTTAGCTGAGCCGAAAAATCAGATGATATGCAAAGGAAATGAGGTGCTTTTTTCATCTTCAGCTTCGGGTACTGATCCCCTTGCCTATCAATGGTATTTTGGTGAAACTCTTTTGCAAAATGCCATAGACGATACATTGAAAATCCCGTCAACCACTGAAAGCCATGCAGGTTTTTACAAATGCAAGATAAGCAACACCTGGGGCTTTGTATTTTCACAAGATGCTGAATTAGATTTTATTGCCGATGTTTTTGGGGGGACCGATAACCAGGTATCGGTAAAAAATACAGCTTTAGAAATGGATCTTTTTGAATTGCTTCTCAACAACCCGGAGCCTGGAGGCGAATGGATTGATCTGGATTATTCACAAGCATTAAATGGTTCAATTTTTAGTCCATATAGGGCAGATGCTGGTATTTACCGTTTTAATTATATTGTAACCAATCAATGTACAACCGATACTGCAACGGTAACAGTTACGG
>JAIFNJ010000152.1 GCA_020047835.1 Bacteroidota bacterium | reverse complement strand
ATTCGTTAGGACGGCTTTTAGTAACAATGCGGTGTTTTTTTAATTCCTGCTGAGTAAGCATATTAAAAATGTGCGATTTACTTACATTTCCTAATTCCGGATGACCGTGTTCGTCGTAAGTAAAATTTATTTTGGTATTTATTATTTCCTCTTCACTCATAAAATGAAAAACTCCTTCGCTTATTATGGCAACACCATAATCGATGCCCATAATCCGGCGTTTAACCATGGAAGAAATTACCAGTTTAATTATTTTATCGAAGCTAATTTTGGTTTTATTGAACATTTCAGGAATAATAATCATTGGGTAATGGCAAGCGGTGCCAATGCCAAATGCCAAGTGTCCGGCTTCGCGACCCATTGCTGAAACAACAAACCAGTTTCCGCTAGTACGGGCATCTTCATATATTGTGGATGCCAAACGCACTCCTTCTTCTTTTGCTGAATGGTAGCCAAAGGTTGGAGTTCCTTCTTCTAAAGGTAAGTCATTGTCAATAGTTTTTGGTACATGTATGTTTTTAACATCCAGTTTTTTTTCAACCAAATACTTCGACAAGCGATTGGCAGTTGATGCGGTATCATCGCCACCAATGGTGACCAATAGTTTTACTTGATATCTGCGGAAAAAATCATCCTTAAACTCACTGTCTTTTGGTTTGTACCGGCTCATTTTCAATGCAGAACCACCCCGGCTGTAGATTAAATCGGCAAAGTCAAAATCGAGATAATCGAACTCAGGTTCATTGGCAAATAAACTTTTATATCCACCATGAATTCCTAACACATCGTAACCATTTTGCAAAAATATTTTGGTTACCGCACTAATTACTGTATTAATGCCAGGAGCTGGGCCGCCAGCACATAAAATTGCTACTGAATCTTTCATAATTATTGTTTGAACTATTTAGTTAATTGAATTTCATCAATCATATTGTTGTAACTTTCTTCTTGTTTTAAAAGTTCCTCATCTAGGAATTTCTGGGTTTTGGACAAAGAATCTTCAATAGCAGCTTCAATAGCTTTGGATTCTATCGTTATTTTATCCATCCCTTTATTGGGTTTATTATTAACAGTTTGTTTGGTAGAAGTTGATATGTTTTGTTTATTTTCCACTCGGGAATATTAGTTAAAATTTAGCCTTTTGGGTAATCAATCGGCTTAATAACATGCTATACAATAATGTTTAGCAGCACAAAAGTAATATTCCTCCTTTGTTTTACAAACAAAATATAGAGTAAAAATTCTATTTTTATTAAGTGTAATTTATACACCTATTTATATTATTGATATCTAATATTTTAAAACAATTTCAAATGAATGAACCTTTTCCTGATTGTTGGGTTTGTTTATATCAGATAAGAAAATGTTTATCTTAGTGCCTTAGTAACAACAAACTTATAATAATTATGAAAAATGGTGTTTCCTTTATCTTGCTGCTTGCCTTCATTTTTTTTGTATTTACTGGTTGCAAAAATAATAAGCCTGACTATGCCGAATTGCTGATTATTCAAACAACCGATGTTCATGGCACTATTTTTCCTTTCGATTTTATCGAAAATAAACCTACGAACCATTCATTGGCGTCTATTTATAATATGATAAAAAGAGAGCGCCAGTATTATAAGGATGCTTTGATATTACTTGATAATGGCGATTATCTGCAAGGACAGCCGACGGTTTATTATTATAATTTTGTAGATACCTCATCCTTACATTTAGCAGCTCAAGTAATGAATTTTATGGCTTACGATGCAGCATCGGTTGGTAATCATGATTTGGAAACCGGACATCCGGTTTACGACCGGTACCGAAAGCAACTTGAGATGCCCTACTTAGCTGCAAATGTGTTGAATAAGACCACTGGCGAGCCATATTTTCAACCCTACACTGTTGTTGAGCGACAAGGTATTAGAATAGCTGTTTTGGGGTTAACCACACCTGGTATTTCAAATTGGTTACCGGAAAATTTATGGAGCGGAATGGTTGTTGCTGATATGGTTGAAACGGCCAAAAAATGGATTCCAATTATTCAAGATAAAGAGAACCCAGATCTTATCATTGGCTTATTTCATTCCGGTGTTGACGCTAAAAATAACACTAAATCGCAATCGGAATTTATGGAAGAAAATGCTTCGCGCTTGGTAGCTGAAAAAGTTTTAAACCCAGTAGGTGATACCGTTCTCCTAATGGATGCTCAAAGTCATTCCAAATCCGTATCAAAAATTAAGGTAACATTTCAGTGGAATAATAAAACAAATAGATACAATAAATTATATGAAGCAGATGTTGTAAATGTAGATAATGAGTCTGCTGAGACCTTGTTTATGGAAACTTTTAGCACTCAATTTGAGGCGGTAAAACAATTTTGCGCCAAGCCAATTGGTGAGTTTACTCATGCTGTGGATTCAAAGGATTCTTATTTTGGGAATAGTGCATTTATTGATTTGGTGCATCAGGTGCAACTAGATGTTACCGGTGCTGACCTTTCATTTACCGATCCTCTTTCATATCGAACTAAAATTGACCAAGGTCCCGTATTTGTGAGTGATTTGTTCAAATTGTATAAATACGAAAATTCCTTATACACACTTTACTTAACCGGAAATGAAATAGACAAGTATCTGGAGTTTTCTTATGCTCTTTGGTTTAACCAAATGCGTGATAAAACCGATCATTTATTGAGATTAAAACAGATTGAGGTTGATAAGTTTGTATTGGAGCAACCCTATTTTAATTTCTCATCGGCGGCTGGCATTGAATACCTGGTTGATGTTTCAAAACCTGAAGGGAATAAAGTTCAAATTTTGGGGTTGAGTAATGGGGCGCCATTCTATTCCGATTCCTCTTATACAGTAGCTTTAAATTCCTATCGTGGAAGCGGAGGTGGCGGCCACTTGACCCAAGGAGCCGGATTAAGTACGGAAGAATTATCCCGAAGGAAGATCACTTCATCGGAATATGATATGAGATATTATTTAAGAGAATGGATTGAGGATAAAAAAATAATTACTCATAAAAAAGGCACCAACTGGCGCATTATTCCCGAAGAATACTTTGAACTTGGCAAACGGAAAGATATGAAGCTCCTTTTTGGAGAATAAATAACAGCGACCACTTAAATTTTGCGATCCCCATGAATCGAATACCAATTGAAACCTATCAACTAAGAATTGAACAATTTACTGTTGAATTAAAAACAGCCAAACGGAAACATGCCCTGATTTCCATCCTTCGTTTATTTTGTATCATCGGAATTTTATTATCCTGGTTTTGGGTGTTTACCATTTCCCCATGGACAGGAACATTTTTAGGAACTTTCTTACTAATCTTATTCCTGGTACTTCTTAAAATTCATAAAAGCATTGAAGAAAAGCGTGACTTTCTTATCCAATTAATTGAAATAAACCAGAAAGAACTGGATTGTTGTAAAGGTAATTATAACCTATTTGATGGAGGTGAAAAGTTTATCGATACGAATCACCCTTATTCCTACGACATGGATTTATTTGGCTCCGGTTCGTTGTTTCAATACGTTAACCGGACGATAACCCATAAAGGAGAAGAACTTTTGGCAACTTGGCTTCAGCAGACCCCATTGGAATCAGAAACTATTTTAAAAAACCAACAAGCAGCAGCTGAACTATCGAATCAGCTTCCGTTTCGTCAGAAATTTATAGCTTTTGGCAAACTTTTCAATTCCAACCAAGAGGAAGAAAACCTTATTCATAACTGGCTAAACCTTCCTCCATTTTTCAAGCGTGAAAAATTAACTAGCATAATTTTATGGGCTTTACCGTTGATTAATCTAAGTTTACTTGGCTTGGTAATAATAGGCTTACTAAGTTGGTCGGTATTGATGTATGTAATTATCATCAATTTGGCAATTATTGGAATACGACTGAAACAATTCAATGAATTTTATTCCTTACTTACCAAAAGTCATAATAGCTTAAAAAAAATGCAGAACCATCTGACTTTGGTTGAACAATTAAAGCCAGAAAGCAAATTAATAAAGGAATTGAGGGATAGGCTTTATAAAAGCAATAAACCAGCAAGCTTCCAAATAAATAAACTCACTAAACTTTTGGATGGCCTTGATAACCGGAATAATATTTTAGTAGGGGTCATGTTGAACTCTTTGTTGCTTTGGGACTGGCAGTACCTTTTTAGAATTGAAATGTGGGCAAAAACCCATCGTTCCGAATATGATAATTGGTTACAAACCATCGGATATTTTGATTCCCTAAATAGCTTGGCCAACGTAGCTTACAACAATCCAGATTTCACTTTTCCTAAAATAGTTTCGGGTGAATTCCAACTGAGTGCTCTTGAAATGGGTCATCCATTATTGCTCAAAAAAGATAGAATTTGCAACAATTTTTACCTTTCCGGGAAGCCCCGGTATGCCATAGTTACCGGTGCCAACATGGCCGGTAAAAGCACCTTTTTGAGAACAGTGGGTGTAAATTTGATATTAGCCGGATGTGGCTCACCGGTTTGTGCAAAAGAATTCATTGTAACTCCACTTCCTTTGTATTCAAGTATGCGAACGGAAGATTCGTTGATGAAGCATGAATCGTACTTTTTTGCGGAACTTAAACGCTTGCAGCGGATTGTTCAGGAACTGGACAACGGTCGGCAATTGTTCATTATTTTGGATGAAATTTTACGTGGCACTAATTCGGAAGATAAAAGAAAGGGTTCCATCGGCTTTGTAAAAAAAATTACCGAAAAAATGGCTTATGGTTTGGTGGCTACTCATGATCTGGAACTGGCTAAATTGGCCGAACAGCAACCAGCAATTTTTAAAGCACTTTGTTTTGAGGTATCATTAAAGAACAATGAATTGGAATTTGATTACAAACTACAACCCGGTGTTACCCAAAACATGAATGCTTCCTTTTTAATGCACCGCATGGGTATTATTGAATAGGGAACTTGCAGCGCCTGCTGCGAGAGAATGGAAAAATGGAAAGGTGGAAATATGAATTTCTTTAAATCCATATTTCCACCTTTTTAATAAATGTCATTTAGTATTGGCTGTATTGATGGTTATTTGTTAAAATACCCAGCCAATGCGTAAGCCAGCAGTTCCTGCAATAGGAACATCTTCACCACCGGTTGCGAATCCGTAAGATAATCCTTCTCCATTGCCACCTGCTTCGCTATACCCATAACCAAATCCAACATATAAATCCACTAAAAAAGAATCATCTATTACCCATTGCTTACCAAACTTTAGCATAAGGGCAATGGCAAAGTCATCCTTTCGTTTAGAGGTTGTTGATGGATATGGATAGTAATAATAATCATACTCTTTAAAATCATAATACATATACCGCATGGCAAATTCAGGAGCAAAATAAGCACCTTTAAGAATGTGCGAATAGCGCATTTTGTTCATATAAAAGTCAGGTGTTCTAATAAATTTATAGGCGAATTTAGTATATATCCCAGCCGGATTATTCTCTTGCGGATCAAAACCCAAACCAACAATGCCCAACGCTACTTCAAAAGATTTTCCCGGTTTTGTATTTTGTTCATACACAAATTCGGTACTACCCCATAAAGGTGATAGAAAATTAATTTTGAGGGCATGCCTGCCTTGATTGATGTAATAATCGGTATTATCAAAACTGTTGTTTTCCATTTTAATAACTTCGCCGGTTGCAAACTCAACCCGGTCAACCAGCGACTTTTCTATTCCAAATATAATTTTAGGATTGCTTGTATAAAAATACTTTATTTCTTCACTCCCAATTTCCGAAACGGAACAAGTAATTACATCACCGTTGGTTTTAACTATCTTATCTTGAGCCATGGAAGTAAATGCTAAAAAGAACAACAAAAAGCCAATTATATTTTTCATTTTAGTTAGTTAAGGTTATTACTTTTTTAAAGATGTAAGTTGTATAAAAAGGTTGCTAAAATTAGTCATTTTTAGCATAGCTCTGAAAATAATGTTAGTTTTTAATAGATTCCATTGACTCTAGTAAAACAAATCATCGCTCTACTTGTCATTGAGATTATTTGCTACTTTTGCCTTACAAAATTCAATTATCATGAAGTATTTATTTTCAACTCTAAGCGTATTTTTACTTTTTACACTCGTTGGCTGTAATCAGAAGCGGGCCAATTCAGATAAACCTACTGTTACGGTGAGTGTGGTTCCCCAGAAGTTTTTTGTGGATCAGATTGCCGGCGATTGGTTGTATGTAAATGTAATGGTTCCTCCCGGAGGCAATCCACATACTTATGAACCCTCTCCCATGCAAATGAAGTCGCTTTCTAATTCATCGGCCTATTTCAGGATTGGTTACATCACCTTTGAAACAGCATGGATGGATAAACTCACATCAGTTAGTCCAAAAATGAAAGTAGTTGATACATCTGTTGGTTGTGAGATGTTAACGGAAGAAGCTTGGTGTGAAAAACATGAAGACTATAACGGCCACGAAGTAAGAACTGAAGCATACAATCCACATATTTGGTTGTCGCCAAAATTGGTTAAAGTTCAAGCACAATCTATTTACCTATCATTGGCTGAATTGTATCCTGAACATCAGCCATTGATGGAACAGAACTTGAACCGGTTTTTATCTCAATGTGATTCGGTGCACAACCACTTAGACAGTATTATGAAAAGTTCCAGCGGGGCTTCATTTATTGTTTATCACCCGGTATGGACCTATTTGGCCCATGAATATAATCTAAAACAGGTAGCTATTGAATACAATGGGAAAGAAGCCACTGCCGACAAATTGAAAAACATTATTGATTTTGCCAATAGCAATGACATCCGGTTTATTTTTGTGC
>JAIFNJ010000246.1 GCA_020047835.1 Bacteroidota bacterium | reverse complement strand
GTGGATAAATTTATGCAAGCCAGCAACTTTTTCACCATTGATGTAGCGCATTTTATCGGACAAAAAACGGATGAAGCCCGGAAAACGGTTTTCGTAAAAAATCACAGCCGTTTTCTGGGAGCATTACAGATTCCGGGTATCGATGAATCGTTTAACGTTACGGAAGCATTCCTTGGAAAGGTAGCTGATAATTATCTGAATGCCATACAAGAAGTAAAAGTAATATACGACCACATCGCAACAGTAAAAGGCGCTGCGAACTTTATTCCTGAGGTATCGATGGATGAGTGCGACATTGCCCAATCGCCGTTGGAGCTGTTCTTCATTTTGGCCGAGTTGAAACGAGTAGGAGTTGAGGTTCAGACCATTGCCCCCAAGTTTACCGGTCTGTTTGCTAAGGGTGTCGATTATATTGGTGATGTAGCCCAATTTGCCAGAGAGTTTGAGCAGGACGTGGCTGTTACCCAATTTGCCGTTAAAGAACTGGGTTTGCCCACAAGCCTAAAACTGAGCGTACACAGTGGAAGCGATAAGTTTGCTATATATCCGGCTATGAAAAGAGCCATCGAAAAGTTTGATGCAGGTATTCATGTAAAAACTGCCGGAACTACTTGGCTTGAGGAAGTTATAGGTTTGGCTCAGGGTGGAGGCGAAGGGCTTGAAATTGCCAAGGAAATATATGCAAAATCGATGGACCGATACGATGAGCTGACTGGACCTTATGCAACGGTGTTGAACATCGATAAATTAAAATTACCCTCCCTTCAGGAAGTAAAAAGTTGGACCGGCAAACAGTTTTCCGACGCACTGACTCATAACCAGGCTTGTGCTGATTATAATTCCAGTTTCCGTCAGGTAATACACGTAGGGTACAAAATAGCTGTTGAAATGGGTGACCGTTATATGATTGCCTTGGAAACTTATCGTGAGGTTATTGAAAAAAACGTGACCCATAACATTTTAGATAGGCATCTCAGGTTATTTTTTAATTAATGGATCTCCATTTTGAATTTTGTGTTTTGATTTTTGGTTTTTAAATACCAATTTTAGGGGTGTAATAATTATCTCTGTATGCTTAGAATATTGATAATATGTTTTTTATGGGTACATCAAATTGTATTGTTTGCTCAAATAAACAGCAAACTTATCAATAACTCTTTGTTCGAGAATTATACCGTTTCAAACGGATTATTGGATGAGAAAATTCACTGTGTATTTCAGGATAGTAAAGGCTGGATTTGGTTAGGTACCGATTACGGGGCCTATCGGTTCGATGGGTATTCTTTTACTTCATTTGATTTGAACGATGAATTAAGTACCCTATTATCGAATGCGCTCATTCGGGTAATTTACGAAGCTCCTCAGGGAGTTATCTGGATTGGGACTGATTTTCAGGGGCTTTTCAAGTACGATATTTCCAAAAATGTACTGGAACAGTTCAAAGACAAGGGTTTTACCCATAACTCAGTCTGGGACATTTTAGCCGATGAAAAACAAAACCTTTGGCTGGGTACCGAAGGGGGATTAAACTATTTTAATGCGTCAACCAATCAGATTGAACAAACTTATACAGTCTCTAATAATCAACGAATGCCTGGCAATTGGGTACGAAAACTGTTTTTCGACCAACAGAAAAGCCTTTGGGTGGGCACCAATAAAGGTATTGCTATTTTTGATGCACAAGGTAAAATTACAAATTCGTTTTTGTCAGAATCCCGTTATGATGATCGTGAAAATGAGGTTTGGGAAATTTTTCAGGATAATATGGGCACCATATGGATTGGAACCTATTTAGGTGGGCTTTTGTACTGTGATGACTCCACCCGGAATTTTAGAAAGTTTGAACTCGATAATACCAACAATCGCACCGTTACGGTGCGTTCCATAATTCAGGATAATAAAGGCGATTTATGGTTTGGAACCCGAGGGGGCCTTTATTCAATGAATCTGTTCAATCATAATCCTAAGCAGTATCAGAATGAGCAAAACAACAATTACAGTCTTATTCACAATTCTGTACTTGACCTTTTTATTGATAAAAAGGGCGATTTATGGGTGGGTACACGCAATGGCTTAAGCTTTCTGAATTTTGATAAACAATCTTTTGGATACCTAAAGGCGTCGGAAAGCAAAGTGAATGTGTTGAACAATGGGGAAGTTTATGTTTTTTGGGAAGATAATCAACAGAAACTTTGGATGGGAACCGAAAGCGGAGGGATAAACATTTTTGATGCCCAGCACGATCGCATCACATACCTTACCGTAAAAGATGGTTTGTCGAGCAACTGTATAAAAGCTATTTGCCCCGATAATTATGGAAATATTTTAATTGGAACCTATCTGGGTGGGCTGAATGTTTTTAATACCAAAACAGGAAAAATTACAGTATTCAAGCACAATCAGAACGACCCTGCCTCCATATGCGACAATGAAGTATGGGCTATTGTTAAAGATACTAAAGGCAGGATTTGGGTGGGGACTTCCAAAGGCATAGATATATTCAACGATAAAACTCAAACCTTTGAACATTTCGGCGACAACTATGGAATTGGATGGGTGGCCATGATATATGAAGACAAGAAACACAATTTCTGGCTGTATGCCCCTGATGTGGAACAGATGTTTGTTGTGAAAAATAACCAAAAGGTAATAAAGCTTGATATTCAGAGCCGCGCTATGTGCGAGGATTTCGATGGGAATTATTGGCTTGCAACCCTTGGACAAGGGTTAATAAAATTGAACCAACAGTTTGAGGAGTTGGCGCATTATTCCGTTAACGAGGGAATTAGCAATAATATATTGAACGGAATTATTAACATAAACAATGAGCATCTTTGGATAAGCTCAAACAATGGGTTGTCGCGTTTTAACCTCGAAACAAATGAGATAAAGAATTTCTTCAGTTCCGACGGATTGTTGAACAACAAATTTAACTATGGGGCATTTTATAAAACATCGAATAATTTGCTGGCGTTTGGGGGCAATCTAGGTGTCGATTTTATTTACCTCGATAGAATTAACCGAAACGATTACATTCCGCCCATTATTGTAACCAGTCTCAAAATTTTTAACAAAAAAATGGAGCAGAGCAAAGATGGGATTCTTACCAAACCTATTTCGGAAACAAAAAAAATTATCCTTCAGCATGACCAAAACATGTTTTCGTTCGATTTTGCAGCTTTGAACTATGCTAACAGCAACAAAAACAAATACAAATACAAACTCGAAGGATTTGATAAAGATTGGAACGACATTGGAACTTTTCGGGTAGCTACCTACACCAATATCGATCATGGTGAATATGTATTTAAAGTAATAGGTTCCAATAACGACAATGTGTTTAACGAACATGGGGTTGAACTGGCCCTAATTATATTACCTCCTTATTGGAAAACGTGGTGGTTCAGGTTGCTGGCCATTTTTTTTCTGTTGATGTTTTTTGCACTGATATTGCTAATGATTCGTAACCGCGAAAAACTTAAACAAGAGCTGGTTTATGAACGGAGGGCAGCCCGAAAAATCCAAGAGGTTGACCGGCTCAAACACCAGTTTTTTATGAATATTTCGCATGAAATCAGAACGCCTTTGTCGCTAATTATTGGGCCGGTGGATAAATTGCTTGACCAAAAAAATACTGATGAGGTGATTTCGAAAAACCTGCAAATTATCAAACGTAATACCACCAACCTGAATAGACTGGTAAACCAGCTGCTCGATTACCGAAAATTGGAAACCGGAAACCTGAAACTTGAACTAAGAAAAGGCAACCTGCGAAGTTTTCTTGAAGAAATAGTTGAATCGTTCCGAACTGCTGCCGATGACAAAGGGATTAACCTTGAATTTAATGCCTCTCAGCCTTCCATTTTCTTTTGGTTTGATGCCGATAAAGTAGAAAAAATTACAAACAACCTGCTCTCGAATGCCATTAAATACACCCCGGAAAAAGGACATATTTCGGTATCGATTTCTATAGTGTTTACCAATGATATTGAAGAAACGAATTTGTTGATACCTCCACTCGATACAGATAGTGTCAGTTATGAAAAATATATTAAAATTCGGGTAGCCGATTCGGGAATTGGCATTGCTCCTGAAAACATATCCCGTATTTTTGACCGATTCCGGAGAATTGAGCAATTGGAACAAGAACAAGTTCAGGGAACAGGCATTGGACTGGCACTCACCAAAGAACTCACCAAGCTGCATTTAGGTCATCTTGAAGTTAAAAGCAAGCCAGGTAAAGGTAGCCGTTTTTCGGTGTATCTTCCTTTTGATGACCAAGGTAGCATTGACCCTGAAATCCCTGTTGACGAAATGGATAGTATTGAACCACAAAATAAGGAGCGATTGGTTAAAAACACCCAATTATTGGCTCTGGTGGTTGACGATAATCCGGATTTGCGTGAATTTTTAAGGACTCATTTTACCCCTGAGTATGCCATTCTGGAAGCAAAAAATGGAAAGGAAGCCTGGGACATGGCCCTCGAAAAAATTCCAGACATTATTGTGGCAGATGTTATGATGCCAGGTATGGATGGTAATGAATTATGTAAAAGGCTAAAACACGATGAACGTACATCGCACATACCTGTAATCATGCTATCAGCCTTAACCACTGCTGAAAATCAGTTAGCTGGTATTGATGCCGGTGCCGATGATTACATTACCAAACCTTTCGATGTTGGATTACTCAAGGCAAAGGTTGACAACTTGCTCAGTATCCGCAAAGCATTAAGGGAGCGCTATAGTAAGGAAATGATATTGAAACCTACCGATATTATTCTGGCATCGCCCGATGAAAAATTTCTGAAACGCTTGATTTCCGTTATTGAGAAAAATATTTCCAAAGAATTCCTTGATGTGGAATTTCTTTCCCAAAACATGGATGTGAGCCGCACCCAACTATATCGAAAGATAGGCGCCCTTACTGATATGACACCTAAAGAATTTGTGAAAGAAATTCGCATGAAACGGGCCGCTCAACTGATTGTACAGAACAAATTGAATATTTCGGAAGTAACCTATGAAGTAGGTTTTAGCGATATTTCTTATTTTAGAAAATGTTTTCGCGAAAAGTTTGGCATGAGCGCCTCTGAGTATAAGAAGAAAAATGTGGTGTAATTTTGCATCAATCACGTTGCAATTTGTAAGGGTTCATTTCAATGGCAATCAATTAATTGGATCCCGAATAACTCAAAATTGCCTGAATTTTTTATTTTTCTATAATTGGCATATAAAGGGTTGTAGCCATTCTTTTCGGTCGAACTCTGGCACTGATGGCGCTTACCTCGCCTTTTACTAAGAATAGGGTCTGGATGGGTTCAGCAGATGGTAAGGTATGTTTTCCTGTAAAAGTTATCCGATTGCTGCCAGAGCCTGATTCATAGATATATTTTTCTCCCTGTGGAGAATTAATTTCAGGAGTATCCTTTTGCATCACAGGTTCATTAAACCATAAATGAATACTGTTTTTTTCAAATGTAATTTTTACGGGTGTTATTGGAAAGGTATCTACAGGATTCCATTTCCCATCGAAAGTCCATTCAGGCGTAACTGTCTGTGGAAAAGTATTTTTGGGCCAGACTTGTAAATTATCGGCAAACCAGTCATAATTGCCTGCGCTGCGTGAACATTTGTAATAGTAATAACGGTCGCCATACAAATAGGGACGGTTTTTCTCAGGATGCTCCGGGTCAAATACATGTTCAATGGACTTGTTGCGCATCAAAGCTGGAAATCGACAATTGATGAAATAAAACTGGGCGTCGTAATGATGACGTGCCAGATAAAAACTGTCGGCTCCCTGAAAATCACAGTTTTGTAACACCATTTTTTGGTCCTGATCTACAGGCGCTGCATGCCAAATGGCAGCTGTGTTTTTATACTCAAAAAAGGTGGAATTCGAAATGTAGCACCAACCGCGTGGGCAAACAAAATCGACCGCTCCTTCAAAGTAACAACTGTCGTGATAATACATGCCGTGTTTGTAGTTCCACAACGAAACCGTATCGCCGCCTTTGCTTTTAACCGAACAGTTTTTTAGAATGGTTCGTGTTCCTGTTCCATAAATGGCAAAAGCATGGGGACCCACCTGAAGTTGTGTATTTTCGATGGTCAGGTTTTTCAAAATCACATCATCAGCAAAAATATTTACTACAGCCGGACCGATGGCATCAGGGTTTTTATTCCAATCATCACGCAACTGGTTAAATTCAATTCTGGTATTTTCGCGGTTTTCACCCACGAGTGTTATATAATCACGGTCGATGCGGATTTTCTCGTTATACACACCTTCTTTCACAAATATAACTATCCGTTCGTAGCAAAATATGGGCAGTGACTCAATAGCCTTTTGAATGGAAGTGAAATCGCCACTTCCATCTTTGGCTACCTGAATTTGAGTAGCGGTTCCATACGCTGTATTTTGAAAAATAACAAGTATTATACTAATAAAGGTTATTAATTTACAACGCATCTTTTTTAAGTTATTCGATTATTCTAACGGGATTATTGAGTGTAAGAATCAGGTTTTTCAGATAGGCGTTAAAATCATTCTTGTTAGTAATTCCGTTACGTTCTTTCTCCCAGGCTGCCAGAAAATAATAATCCAATTGCTGGTTAATGGGTTGCAAAACCATTATCTGGTTTTTTGAATCACCGGTAATCAGTGTTACATATTTTCGGTGGGCAATCACTGCCAATCCCAAACTGTCGTTTGCCAAACTTTGAAAGCCATAAGTAGCTAAAAAAACATAGTCCGACAAGGTATCTGCAAAATTGGTTTCGGGTTCAATGCCTTTGTATTTGATAATACCCGTGCAAAGTATTGGATTACC
>JAIFNJ010000260.1 GCA_020047835.1 Bacteroidota bacterium | reverse complement strand
TCACTATGGAGTGGTAATTGATCGCTTTTATACAACCCCCAACTGCTCCTCAACACAAACTGGACTATTAACGGGAAATTACCCGTTACTTTCCTCAGCAACAGGCAATTCAACTACCTCTGAGGTTACTATTACACTAGCCCATATTCTTAAAGCCAACCATTATGCTACCGCTTACTTTGGCAAATGGTACAATAATTTACCAAACCAAAATAATCCCAAGGAAAATGGATTCGATCATTTTTTTGGTTTCATCGGTGAATCAGTTTCAAACAACTTTGAAACTTCACTGGATTACAATGGAGTAGCAACAAAAGCACAAGGCTACCTTACCGATATTATTACCGATTCAGTGGTTGCATTCATCAGTCGCCAAAAAGAACCTTTTATTACCTATATTGCTTATAACACGCCACATACCCCATACCAGTTACCCGTAAGCTATTTTAACAAATACAAAAATTTGATGCTTGATGATCAAACAGCTAGCGTTTATGGCATGTGCGAAAACATTGATGACAACATAAAACGAATAGTTACCCAATTAAACAACCAGAAGATTATTGACCATACTATATTTGTATACATGAGCGACAATGGACCTGATTTTTTACGGTTCAATGCTGGCCTCAAAGGACGCAAAGCTCAAGTGGATGAAGGAGCTGTTCGGGTACCATTTTTTATTAATTACCCTCAAGGTATTTTATTAAACTACAGAATTACAAATGGTTTTGCAGCACACATTGACTTGTTGCCCACTCTTTTAAGTTTGAGTCATATTACCAATAATTCATTACTCACCGATGGGATAAGTTTTGCAGAAACCTTGAAAGATTCGTCGAAACACCTGCCCAACCGGCTATTTTTTACCCACCAGATGGATCCAGTTTTGGCAAAATCATCGGGAGCCGTGCGTACCGACACTTTCTTATTAACCCTGACGGCTAATGATACCTCGCTCTACAATTTATACAACGACAAATTTCAACGAACCAATATAAAAATTTCGTACCCTCAAATAGTAACGCAATTAATGGATGAATACAACACATGGACTAACAAGTTTATTACTTCAGAAAACATGGCACTGAAGCAATAAACGGTATAACCCGATACAAGTTTTATTATCGCAACATAAAAACTAAATGAAAAAACAAGCTACAAAACGATTAAAACAGCTTACCAAAGACTTCGAAAAATTGGTAGTACTGAAAAACAAACCGATTACTGATGGGTTTAACGGGATTTATTATCGGTTCAAAAATCCGGTGTTAACCAATAATCATGCTCCCCTATTTTGGAGATATGATCTCAATCCCGAAACCAATCCCTATTTAATGGAGCGTATTGGCATCAATGCTACTTTTAATGCCGGAGCTATAAAACTAAACGGCAAATACCTAGTAGTTGCCCGGGTTGAAGGAAACGACCGGAAATCGTTTTTTGCGGTGGCCGAAAGCCCAAACGGTATCGATAATTTCAGATTTTGGAATTATCCGGTTCGTCTGCCTGAAACAGAAGAACCCGATACCAATGTGTATGATATGCGCGTGGTAAAACATGAAGACGGTTGGATATACGGACTCTTTTGTACCGAACGCAAAGACCCCAAAGCACCAACAGGAGATACTTCCACTGCAGTTGCCCAATGTGGAATTGCACGCACCAAGGACTTGAAGACATGGGAACGCCTCCCTGATTTAATTACCTATTCAGGTCAACAACGAAATGTGGTTTTGCATCCCGAGTTTGTAAACGGAAAATATGCCTTATATACCCGCCCACAAGATGGGTTCATTGATACCGGTTCGGGCGGTGGCATTGGATTTGGATTTACTGAAAGCATGGAACATGCCGAAGTAAAAGAAGAGGTAATCCTGGATCAAAAAACCTACCACACTGTTTATGAAGTAAAAAACGGACAAGGTCCGGCACCAATAAAAACCTCAAAAGGCTGGTTGCATTTGGCACACGGGGTGAGAAATACTGCTGCCGGTTTGCGTTATGTGTTGTATCTGTTTATGACTGATTTAAAAAACTTGACCAAAGTAACATACAAACCGGCAGGGTACTTTATTGCCCCTATTGATGGAGAGCGAGTTGGTGATGTTTCAAACGTAGTATTTTCGAACGGATGGATTGCCGACGAAGATGGGACTGTTTATATTTATTATGCCTCTTCCGACACCCGGCTTCATGTAGCCGTTTCAACCATTGATCAACTACTTGATTATTGCATGAATACGCCTGAAGATGGCCTCAGAAGCGCCACATCGGTGGAATCGATATACCAGCTTATTGATAAAAACTTAACTCAACGCTAAATAAATTTATATGGAAAAATCTACCTTATCAAAATTTATGCGGATACTCCTATTTCTTTTAATCCCAATGGGAGTTTTTGCACAAAATGGTACTATCAACGGTAAAGTAACCGATTCCAAGGGTGAAGCCTTAATTGGTGTTAATTTAATGATTAAAGGAACTTCTACCGGAACAGTAACCGACCTAGATGGCAATTTTTCGTTGACTGGATTACCCAACCAATCCATAGAATTGGTAGTTAGTTTTATTGGTTTTTCAAACCAAACCAAACAAGTGGACTTAACCAATACCAAAACAGCAGTAATTAACTTTACACTGCAAGAAGATATTTCAGAACTTTCTGAAGTAGTGGTAATTGGGTATGGTACACAAAAGCGTTCGGATCTTACCAGCGCTGTTGCTTCAGTTTCAGCTGCCGATTTGGAACAATCGAGGGCAACAAACATTCAGGAAGCATTGCAAGGCCGCGCTGCTGGGGTACAGGTACAAAGCGCCACAGGGGCTCCCGGTTCTTCGGTAAAAGTTCAAATCAGGGGTATCACTTCTATCAACGGTACCGAACCCATTTGGATTGTGGATGGAGTGCAATCAAGTCCGAATACTGTTAATTCCAGCGATATTGAATCAATGGAAATATTAAAAGATGCATCGGCGGCTGCCATTTATGGTTCACAAGGTGCTGCCGGGGTAATATTGGTTACCACTAAAAAGGGGAAAGCCGGCGATACTAAAGTGACTTTTAATATGTGGGCTGGTAAGAGTAATGCTATTAAAACACTGGATATGGCATCAGGTCCTGAATTCGGAAGAATGTACCATGAATGGGAAGTATTGGCAAAAAAGAGAAACTATTTTTTCTCAAATGTTGACACATTACCCACCAATAATTATCAGGACATGATTTTCAGAACAGCCCACACACAAAACTACGATATTGGAGTTTCAGGCGGTAACGATAAATCAACCTTTTATATGGGTATTGGCTACATAAAACAAGGAGGAATTTTAAAGAACAGTAATTATGAAAAATTATCGGTTCGGTTAAATTCGGAACACAAAGCCAACAAATGGCTTACCGTTGGTGCCAATACTTCATATACCCGACAAATAAATAAAGGCTTTGAGGAATGGGAATATTTAAATGAATATGCTACTCCCATTTTACAAGCCATTCAATACCATTCCTTTGTAGAACCTTACGGCGAAAAAGTTACTGAGTCAGAATACGATCAAGGATGGTCGTACACCCCACTGGGCAATACCCAAAACCCATTATCCACCGTTTCCTTAAAAAACCATGAATCATATGGAAACAACCTTCAGGGAACATTCTTTGCCAAGGTTAATCCGTTCGAAGGCTTTGCATTGGAAAGCAGAATTACAGGAGATGCTTCGTTTAGTAATGACTATACCTTTTCACCCATTTTTTATATTACCAGTTCACTGAACAACAACAACAGCAAAATTGCAAGAGGTAGCGGCCGCTATGCTGCCTGGAAATGGCAAAATATGGCTACTTATAATAAAACGTTGTTCGATGTTCATAATTTCTCCTTATTAGCCGGTTTTGAATCGGGCTATGGTAAAAGTGAATGGGAAAGTGGCCAGCGCTGGGATTTAATTAACCAAACCCCAGAAATGTGGTATTTTGATGCCAGTACCAACGATACGTTAGTAGCTCAATTACCATCGGGTGGAGGCTCCGAAGGTGCTGGATACAGTTATTTGGGTCGCTTTAACTACGATTATAAAGGAATGCTTTTGGGGCAGTTCAATTTCCGACGCGATTATAGTTCCTCTTTTGGACCTGATAACCGATATGGTAATTTCCCATCTTTTTCACTTGGGTTTAAATTTACCGAACTCGATGTGGTAACCAATGCCCTGCCTTGGCTTAATTTTGGCAAAATACGCTATGGTTGGGGTCAAACAGGTAACAGTGTTATCCCAAAAGATGTATACTATTCCACCGTAGCCTTTCAGGATGTTTACATGTATAGTTTCAATAATGGCCCGGCGTCTTCAACCGGTGCAGGACCCGACAAATTTGTGAATCGTAATGTTGCCTGGGAGACAGTGGTTACCAGTAATTTTGGGCTCGATATACGTATGTTCGACAGCAAATTATCGGTTACAGCCGACTACTTTGAAAAACACAACGAGGGTATGTTAATGGAAACTCCGGTGGTTTATTGGTCGGGCTGGATAGTTCGTGATCCATATCAGGAAGGTGGAGCCGGAAATCCAATAATGAATGTGGGGAATCTGAAAAACAACGGACTCGAATTATCGTTGGGATGGAAAGAGCAACGCGGTAGCTTTAGTTACGAAGCAAGTGGTAACATGACCTATTTGCATACCGAAGCCGGAGATATAGAGCCTGACACTTTATTAGCAGGAGGTACCAAAGGTGTTAACGGATACTTAACCAAAACCATTCAGGGAGGCCCTATTGGCGAATACTATGGTTATATAGCCGACGGACTTTTCCGTTTGGCCGATATGCCCAATGCCGATGGAGTTGTTACCAATCAGCCCTATACGCTGGTTGATGGTGATACGGTTTATGCGCAACCTAAAGCGCAACCGGGAGATATTCGATTCCGCGATGTAAATGGCGATGGAAAATTAAATAGTGCAGACATTGTACCTATTGGCAACCCAAATCCAAAATTCCTTTTTGGCATAAACTTTAATTGCCAATATGGGTCCACAAGCATGGGATACGTTGATTTGGCGCTGTTCCTGCAAGGTACCGTTGGAAATAAAATTTTTAACGCCGTTAAATTTTACCAGTTTAATACAGATGGTGCCTTTAACTGGAGTACTGAATATGTAAACGACCATTATTCGGTTGACTTGGTTGATCGGAAAGGAGAAGTTGCATCGGTTGCTAACGATGGAGCCACTTATCCGAGAATTGACCCAAAAAATGCCAACGCTAACTTTTCAACACTTTCCAGTTTCTACATCGAAGACGGATCGTATTTACGGGTAAAAAACCTTGAAATTGGATACACCTTACCGGAAAATGTAAGCAAATTTGTTGATATAGAAAAGGTTAGGGTTTTTGTAGGGGTCAAGAATCTAATGACTTTCACTAAATACAGTGGTATGGATCCCGAAGTTGGAAGCAATGGTGTATTGGTTCGTGGACTCGATCAAGCAGCGTATCCTCAAGCCAAGATGTACAATATCGGTTTAAATGTTACTTTCTAATTCTAAAAAGCTATCTATATGAAAACAGCAAACTCAAAAATAACAATCATTCTAATACTCACTGGCTTTCTGGTAGCTTGCAGCGATGAATTTTTAGATTACAAGCCCATTGCAAAAGATACCACAGAAACGTTTTATACCAGTTTTGAGTCGTTGGATTTTACAGCAACAGCAGCCTATGGAATGCTTGCTTCCCGCGATATATATGATGTGTTCTATACCATCGGATTTCAAAGTATTTCGGACGATACAGAGATGGGTGGAGAAAATGTAAATGACTGGCCTGAATTTCAGCGGATTGACCGATTAACTCATTCAGCAAACGAAGGAAAATTAGAAGGTATGTGGGGATATCCATACAAAGGTATCCGTTTTGCTAATACTTTTTTTCAATATGCCGAACAAGTGCGCGAAATTGAATTGGGAAAGGCAAAAACTCCTGAAGAATTTGCTGCTACATCGGCTATGATTGATCTTCGGGCAGCAGAAATGCGTTTTATACGTGCCTATTTTCATTTTACATTAATGCAAATATACGGTGGAGTACCTATTGCTGATAAAGTGGTAAGTCCAAGTATGATTGAAAACCCAAGAAACAGTATTGCCGAAGTATTACACTTTGTTCAATCCGATTTAGAAGCTGCCATTCCATTTTTAAAAACCAAAAGTGCACTGGGAGCCAACGATGTGGGAAGGGCCTCAAAAGGAGCAGCGCAAGCATTATTAGCCAAAGCTTATTTATACGAGTCATCGTACGCCGAAAACTATCCCACCGATAAGCGATTTGAAGGTTGCCAAAACCGCTATGCTGATGCGTTAACCCAAGCCGAAACAGTAATGGGTTCAACGGAGTATAACCTGGTGGGTATCAATGGGGAACGATTTACATCATGGCGGGTTTTACCATCGCAAACCATCGGTGGATTCCGTTGGATATTTACTGTTGATGGCGATAATAGCGACGAAAGTGTTTGGGAAATTGAAAATGTGAAAGACGGAAAAGGTTGGACTTATAGCCGAGGCAACTATTTAACCGTTTATTCTACTGTACGTTTTACCAACAAAGCGGATGGAACGCAACAGGGAGGTTTTGGTTGGAGTTTTAATCTGCCATCGAGATACTTGTTAGATGCCTTTGGCAACAACGACGCCCGTGAAACCGGTTTAAACTCAGCTCCCGCTGATTCAACACTTGACCCTCGCTATTCAACAACTATAGGAATGGAAGGTGATACTGTACTTTATCCAACAGGAGCCAATGGCGTATGGGTGGATATGAATTTTTCGAACCTACC
>JAIFNJ010000230.1 GCA_020047835.1 Bacteroidota bacterium | reverse complement strand
GAATCCCTCAAAGTAGAGGATGAAAAGGTTTTTTGCTGCCCCGGCGGACCTGAAAACAACGTAGTTGCATTGAACCGCTTTTCTGGTACATTGATCTGGAGCTGCGCTGGAAAAGGGGAGCGTTCAGCATATCATGCCCCAACAATTATTGAAATCGGAGGTCGTAAATTATTGATTGCATTTTCGGCGTATCACTTACTAGCCATTGAAGTAGCAACCAGCAACTTGCTTTGGACCCACGAACAGGTAAATACCCCGTTAGATAAAAGGAGTCCTGGAATGGGTGATACCCACGCCAACACCGTTCTTTTCGAAAACAACATTCTGTATTATGTGGAAGGCGATGGCAATTGCGCCGTGGCTCTGCAACTATCCCCAGATGGCACCGAAGCCAAACAGCTGTGGAACAATCCTGCAGTGGATAACTATATGGGTGGAATATTACTGATTGATAAGTATTTGTATAGCTGTGCTTTTTCAAAAAACAGTTTGGTTAAGATGGATGTTCAAAGTGGGGCAATAGTCGATTCATTGCCACTGGGCCGGGGCTCACTCATTGCTGCCGATGGCATGCTCTATTACTATAACTTTAAAGGTGAAATGCATTTGGTTTCCATTCAAGGCGATAAAATGCAAGATGTTTCAACACTAAAGATTACCAAAGGAAGCAAAGAGTATTTTGCTCATCCGGTGATACGGAATGGAATTTTGTACGTCAGACACGGTGAATATTTGGGGGCTTATTCCATTTCCATTTGAAATGGAGTAGGGCTTGAATGCCCCTATTTAAACACTATTTTTTATTCAATTCCTTGATATACTTATATTCAAACTCAAAATCAATTTTAAAACAATCGATAAATTGTTTTTCGGGGCCTATTTTAGCAGCTCGATATCTTTGCAATAAATAATAAATGCACTTCCACCTCCGGCACCACAAATTTTCCCTCCGTAAGCGCGGTTTTGCTTGGCAAAAGTGTAAATACTATCGAGGTATTCATTAGATGAGGCCAGCGCCAATTCCTTGTGGGCCTCAAAATTCGATTCCATAATATGTGCACATCCTATAAATCTTTTTTTGCCAAGGTTTCATAAAACAGCTTTCCATAGGTTGAAATCTTATCTAAGGCCTTTTTTCCAACGACTGTAATTAGTATAAAAGTGATTAAAAGTTCCTTTTTACTTAAGCTCTTTTGAGACATTGATTCTTGCGTTTCGCTTGCGTATTTTGTATCAAAACCTAATAATAATGTCCTTCTTACGACCATTGTATCTCTTGATTTAATTTTTTATTCCTATGTACTTGCCTTATTATTCATTGTGCTAAAAATTGGTTTGTTAATCTTTGTTTAACATTTAAGTAATAACTAGGAATTGAATTCTATTTCCGCAACGCTACTTTTTATAGGGATTGCAACAAATTTTTTCTTAAAAGATACATTCAAACAATTTCAACTCATTTCGGTAATTAAATCGCTACAAAACAAAGAGTTGGAAATAAGGAAGAATGAAAAGGATTTTTTAGCTTACGAAATCTCCAATGAAAATTTTCATAGAAATGGGAAAAGTCAGTATTTAGATAATATCCAAATCCTCCTTCAAAAAATAAAAATCGAATTAAAGGAGCTGAATGAAAGCAGAACAATCAAACAATTGAATTTAACAGAAGAAATAAATCAAACCAATGCTTTTTTTATTCTTTATGAAGAACAACTAAATAAGATGGTTGGAATAATTATGCAAAAGGGCTTTAAAGATTTTGGTTGGGAAGGGGAAATGCGAGAAAAAATCCATGATGTTGAATCAGCACTATCGCAAATTCAAAACCCAGATTATATGATAAGTATGCTTTTGCTCCGCAGGCATGAAAAAGATTATTTGCTTCGAAAAGATTTAAAATACAGGGATAGCTTTAATTCAGTTTATATGAAATTTGTTAACGAAATTGAGCGAAGAAATCGTGAAAATGAAAGAAACCTAATCCCGTTGTTGACTCAATACCATGATATTTTTTACAAAGTAATAGAATCAGATGTTTTGCTGGGAATTGATAATGAAAATGGGTTACGTTATCAAATCAATAATACGGTTGCTGAGATTGAAGAACGGCTTTTAACTATTTCTTCTGGAATCGACAAAACTTCCAATAAAAAGATTAACCGCATTGTTCTGAATTTGTTTTTATTCATTGGCTTATCTTCATTATTGATTGTTTATATACTGGTTCGAACATCGCAACATATAGTTAGGTCGCTTTCAAATTTGCGCCATTACATTACCCGATTGGGAAAAGGGGAACTCCCTGACGAGATACCAATATATAACAATGATGAAATTGCCCACATGAAATCATCGATTAATGAATTGACCAAGAACCTTAAGAACACCAAAGAATTTGCCGAGGCTGTTGGAAACGGAAACTTTGAAATGGAGGTCAATGTATTTGGTAATCAGGGCGACTTGGGTAGTGCTTTAGTTGAGATGCGACAAAAATTGTTGCAGGTTTCAGACGAGCGGGAGAAACAAAAAAAAGAAGCAGACGAAAGACTATGGGCCAATGAAGGATTTAATCAATTCCATACATTATTAACCTCGAACTACAGTCAGAACAATGACTATTATTATGGAATTATTTCAAAATTAGTAAATTATTTAAGAGCCAACCAAGGAACATTTTTTATTACCGAATCAAAAGATGATGAAACGGTATTAATGCATAAGGCCACTTTTGCCTATGATAGAAGAAGGCTAAACGATAAATATCTTAAAATAGGTGAAGGTCTTATTGGAGCGGTTGCTTATGAAAAACAAAGCCAGTATTTTACCCAGTTACCTCCAAATTATATTACATTAACATCAGGCTTGGGCGAAGCTACTCCGGGGTATCTAATAATTGTACCTTGCCTTTCAGACAATGAATTGATGGGAATTATTGAAATAGCTTCTTTTAATCCAATTAAACCTTACGAAATTCTTTTTATTGAACGGGTTGCTTACGATTTAGCCTCAACCATTCGAAAGATACGTATTGAAGAAACTACTAATGAGTTATTAAGAAAAACGCAAATTCAGGCACAGGAATTATCTGAAAAGGAAGAAGAAATGCGTCAGAACTTAGAGGAACTAAAGGCCACTCAGGAAGTTCTTGAAGTTAGAGAAAACGAATTATTGCGGGAAATTGATTTTTTAAAGAATGAAAAACAAAGCAGTTTGCAAAACTAAAGTAATGAAGTCTCAACAAAGATGATAAATTAAAATTTTTCCTTCCTTACGCTTTTTTTATATCAGCGTAGTACCCTAAGAATAGAAAAAGAATGGGATGTCTAACTCCTCAGACATCCCATCTTTGTTTTTAATAACCCTTGCTTGCTTAAGAGTTTTGTGACCCCATCGGGATTCGAACCCAAATCTTCAGAACCGGAATCTGAAATTCTATCCATTGAACTATGGGGCCAATGTTGGCGCAAAAGTACAGATTTTTTCTTAATAAAAAAGGAGTGATGGGTTTATAAAGAATTAAAGCTGCAGAAACAAAATAAACATCTAAATTTGGTTTATTAATGAAACCTATTTTTTTCTGAATTATTTTTGCAGGAAGTGTAACATTTCCAAAATTTATTTGTCTATACAACGCGTTCAATAATTAATTACCCTATGATACTATTTATTGTTGTTGCTTTAGTTGCCTTTTTTTCAACCTTCTTTTTAAAATAGCTTAGCACATTTAAAAATTTAAGGTATCTGAATTGTATTAAATTTAAAGATAATTTTTCTTTGAATTTATTTATTGCGCATGCAACCGCAGATTAAAGTGCTTTGGTTTTCATTTTAAAGTTGTGCTTGTGGCAATTTTTTCGAATTCCAAGAATTTTAAACTAACCAAATCCACCATTACACATTCTCGCCTTGTACCTTAAGGTTTATTGCATCCGGCGTTATTGAAATTTTGCCGAATAGGAAGTGATAACCTCGTGAATAATTCCCTACTTTTACACAAGTGAAAAGAGCGGTATCCATAATGTTATTGTCCATTTTCGCCTTTAATACAGGCGGCTTTATGGTGTTGTTTAAAATTCAGCAGAATCAAATACGGAAGGAAATTAAAAAACAAATTAAAGAAAATCTGGATTCAAAGGAATTATCCATGATAAGGGTGACTTCTGAAAACCAAAACCAATTGTATTGGGAACACAATAAGGAATTCCGGTATCGGGGAATTATGTACGATGTGGTAAAAAAAGAGGTAATTGATAATGTAACAACCATTTATTATTGCATTACCGATACTCAAGAAACTACTCTTTTTGCTTGTCTCGATTCGCTCATAAACAAAAGCATGGAGACTAAATGCAACGGAATCCATCCATTAAAAAATTTGTTGAAATTCCTTTCAAATCTTTATTTTCTGGTTCCTTACATCGGATCGGATTTTTCATTCAAAAAAGTGCTTTTTTATGCTTACAATGGTAATTACCATCAACCTTGGTTTGAAATAGACAGTCCCCCGCCAAAATTTATTTAACATATTTCAAAAAATTGAGAGCATCAATTTAACAGGTGCTTGCAATGATGTTAAATCAAAAAGTATAACGAATGAAAAAAATAATTTTGCTCGTAATGGGCATTGCATATACGCAAGCTTTATTTTCGCAAACCATCACTATTAAAAACAAGGATACCAAGCAACCCATTGAGTTGGTTACCTTGATGGATGAAAGGCCCAATGCTTTTGCCACAACTAATGCTGAAGGCCAGGCTAATATTTCAGTGTTCAGAGGTTCAGAAAAGATTGTAATCCGCTCACTGGGGTTTAAAACCGTGGCAAAAAGCTATGCTGATTTGGTGGCTGCAAACTTTGAGTTGATGATGGAAGCCTCTGTGCTCAATTTAGATGAAGTGGTAATATCGGGCACTAAATGGCGACAAAACGCCAACACGGTTCCTTCAAAAATAATTTCCATAGCACCTACCGATGCCATTTTGCTTAACCCGCAAACAGCTGCTGATCTTCTGGGAATGTCGGGCAAGGTATTTATACAAAAAAGCCAACAGGGAGGTGGTAGTCCTATGATAAGAGGGTTTGCAACCAATCGGCTTTTATATACTGTGGATGGGGTGCGAATGAATACCGCTATTTTTAGAGCCGGAAATATTCAAAACGTTATCAACATCGACCCCTTTGCCACCGAAAATACCGAAGTACTTTTTGGTCCGGGTTCGGTTATTTATGGAAGTGATGCAATTGGTGGGGTTATGAGTTTTCAAACCTTAACGCCACAGCTTTCACTTACCGACAACCCCTTGATTACAGGGAAAGCCGAAGCTCGATACTCATCGGCGAATAATGAGAAAACGGGTCATTTTGATGTAAATGTGGGTTGGAAAAAATGGGCCATGGTAACTAGTATTAGTTCCTGGGATTTTAATCATTTGCGGCAAGGAAGCAACGGCCCGGATGATTACATTAAACCTTACTATGTTCAGCGTCAGGATAGTGTGGATTGGGTGATTACACAGGACGATTCGTTGTTGCAAATTCCTACTGCCTATTCGCAGATTAATTTAATGCAAAAGTTGCGGTTCACACCCAACGAAAAGTGGGACTTTCAGTATGGATTTCATTATTCAGAAACATCGCCTTATGGCCGTTACGACAGGCATAACCGCACAAAAAATGGAACAGCCCGCTATGCCGAATGGAACTACGGCCCTCAATTGTGGATGATGAATAATTTGAACATTTCGCATACCGGAAACAATATCATTTACGATGGGTTGACCATCCGGTTGGCAATGCAATCATTCGAAGAAAGCCGTATCGACCGATCGTTAAATAAAGATATCCGCAATACGCAGTCGGAAGAAGTTCAGGCATATTCATTCAATCTTGATTTCAACAAATCATTAGGTAAAAAGAATACTTTGTTTTACGGAGTTGAATATGTGTTGAACGAGGTAAAATCTATCGGTATGTTGACTGATATTTCAATCAATTTAAGTGAAGCAGGACCATCACGCTATCCTCAGTCAAAGTGGGTGTCGATAGCGGCCTATTTGAACAATGCGTTAAAAGTTTCCGATAAATTCACCCTACAAGCCGGATTGCGCTACAACCAGTTTATTTTGGATGCTGAATTTGATACCACGTTTTACCCGTTCCCTTTTACCACTGCCAATAATAACAATGGCGCATTAACCGGGAGTATAGGCGGGGTGTATCGCCCAACAGAAACTTGGGTTATTAATGCAAATTTTGGTACGGCTTTTCGGGCACCTAATGTAGATGATTTGGGGAAAGTATTTGATTCTGAACCGGGCACAGTAACAGTTCCAAATCCTGACTTGGAGGCAGAATATGCCTACAACTTCGATCTCGGAATTGCAAAAGTGTTTGGCGAATTAATTAAAGTTGATTTAACCGGTTACTACACGCTTTTACAGAATGCCATTGTTCGGAGGGATTATCAGTTTAACGGACAAGACAGCATCCCCTACGATGGCGAAATGAGCAAGGTACAAGCCAATCAGAATGCTGCAGTAGCCAATGTATATGGTATTCAGGCGGGGTTGGAACTAAAATTGCCGGCAGGTTTTAATTTTTCTTCTGATTTGAATTATCAGGTAGGAGAGGAAGAGCTCGACAATGGAACAACCAGTCCTTCAAGACACGCTGCCCCATTATTTGGAGTTTCGCGCTTGATTTTCAAGGCTAACAAATTGAACATGCAATTGAATACCATGTATCAAGGCGAACGAAAGTATGAAGATTTGGCCGAAGAAGAGAAAGGAAAGGATGAGCTTTATGCAAAAGATGCCAACGGCAATAACTATTCGCCATCATGGTACACCTTAAATTTTCATGCTATGTTTCAAATTACCAGCAATTTTATCTTGGGTGCAGGAATTGAAAACATTACCGACCAGCGTTACAGACCCTATAGTTCTGGAATATCGGGTGCAGGAAGAAATTATGTACTTTCGTTGCGAGCCAATTTCTAATATTAGGAATCAAAAAAATTGAATATGTGAAAACAACCTTAATTATTGGGGACAGTTCAATAAAATAAACTATACTTTAATATTTTGTGAAAACAAGTACCCCATTTTGACCACCAAATCCAAAAGAATTTGAAATGGCGGCTTTAATACTAACGGTTCGGGCAATATTTGGTATTACATCCAAATTACATTCTGGATCGTTAGTTTCATGATTGATGGTTGGAGGTAATATTCCATGATGTACGGCAAGTACTGTAGCAGCAGCCTCAATAGCACCGGCTGCACCCAATGTATGGCCAATCATTGATTTGATGGAACTTACCGGTATATTTCTACCGTTGAATGCATTTTTTATGGCCAATGTTTCTGTTTTGTCATTCATTTTTGTTGAAGTGCCATGCGCATTTACATAGCCAATATCATCCATACTAAGGTTTGCATCTTTCACCGCCAACTGCATGGCTGTTGTAGCCCATAGTCCATTGGGTTCAGGAGCTGCAATACCGTAAGCATCGGCGGTCATTCCGAATCCGCGTAAACTGGCCAGAATTTTTGCGCCTCTTTTTTGGGCATGTTCTAAGGTTTCCAAAACCAACACACAAGCGCCTTCACCAATCACAAATCCGTCGCGGTTCAAATCGAACGGACGGCTGGCTTTTTCAGGCACCGAATTGGATGTTGATAAAACTCCCATACTGGCATAGGCATCCAAAACCAATGGCGTTAATGAGGCTTCGGATCCACCGGCTAATATTACATCGGCCATTCCTCCACGGAGTAAGCCAAGTGCTATTCCAATGGAATGAGTACCGGTGGCACAGGCTGCGGTGACACCCAACGTTGGCCCATGAAGCCCCAAAACCATGGAGGCTGTGCAAACAGGCATATTGGGAATAACCCTGGGAACAGTTAATGGATTTACTGATCCAGGACCCATTTTTAAAAACCGGGCATGTTGGTCTTCAATGTGAGTAAAATCACCACCAGCTGAACCAATAACACAGCCAACCCTCAGCCGGTCTTCGTTGTCGAGAATCAGACCGGCATCTTTAACCGCTTCAATGGCAGCACTGGCAGCAAATTGGCTCCCCCGTGACATTTTGCGGGCTTCTTTTCGGTCAAAATAATCTTCAGGTTTGTAGGTCAGTACTTCAGAAGCAATCTGGCTTTTGTGCCCTTGCGGATCGAACGACTGAATTCTTTGAATTCCCGATTTACCGGCTACTAACGAATT
>JAIFNJ010000138.1 GCA_020047835.1 Bacteroidota bacterium | reverse complement strand
TTGCAATATCATTTTTAAAGTAGGGTATTGGTGAAGTATTACTCATGTATGAAACCGAGGTGTCAATTCCTGAATTGATAAGAATATAACCTGTAGGTATAACCTCAATTCCTGATTTCTTAATTTTTAGGCCGGCGAGTACATGGTTCCCGATTAAAAATTCCGCATTCCGACCTGAAATTAGGGAAAGAAACAAAATACCGTCGGCAAAAGGAGAAAATTGCACGGCATTTCCAGGAAATAATAAAACCGGTTTTGTCGTTAGCGATTTAATATGTTGAATGGTTTGGTCAATGCCATTAAAAACAATGCTTCCGCCAACTAAAATTAAGTCAGGACCATTGGTGTTATTGGCTTTAGCTATCAAATTAGCAATTGAATTTTCAGTATGTTTATCGGGATCGATAAGCAAGGCAAAGGTTTTTTTACCCTTACTACTATTTTCTTTTATCAGGTTCAATATCATTGGTGAAAGATATTAAAAATCTTCATCACTATAAAGCATTACTGCTTTTGAGTGTATAAACCAGAATATCATTCTCAATGAGACGGTAATTAAGTGAAAAATCCGATTGAAAATCAGTTTTTATTACTTTTGCTGCAAAGCTCCCCATATTTTGTTCAATGGTGAAGGGATAAATCTCAATGTCCTTAAAATCTAAATCTTTTCCAAATACTTTAAAAATAGCTTCTTTGGCACTCCAACAGGCAGTCATTAGGTCAAGATCATGACACCAGGTCAACTCTGTTTTTGATAAAAACTTGTGTTCAACTTTTTTAACTCTAGTTGAAATGTGTTCTATATCAATCCCAGGCTTGTAATTTTCACTAATTAAGATACTTATAAAGTGTTTTGAATGGGAAATGCTAATATGTAAATTACTATCATTTAAGAAAGGCTTCCCATGTTCCGTGTATTGAATTATTTTTCTCTTTTCAAGCATTTCAGTCAATAAAATACGGGTAGTAAGCCATTCATTTTTTCTGATGGGGTTGTTTATTTTTTCGAAGGATACTTTTTCTGAAGGGATAAGTGGATAAACCGATTGTAGGAATTCAAAATTTTCTTCTTTTTTCCAAATGCCAAGTTGGGAATCATCAGTAAGTTTCTCTTTAAAAATTAGCGGCATTTTAGTTCCATTCAAAGGTTTCAACCAACCTATCAACATCTTCTCTTATAAATTGCAATACCGGAGCTAGAGAATCTTTATTGGGCAACACATCAAAATACAAAGCGCCACGAACAAAATTTTTGGAACTATCAGTTAGATAAAACTGCAGATTTGATGCGGCATCCCCTTTAATGTTATACATAATTCCATATACTTTTTTTTCTGATTTATTAATTGATATCTCGTCAATGGCATCCGCTTTTATGGTGTGTTTGTATACAAAATTATAGGAATCTTGAAAATAGGTTTCAAAATTCTTGTCAATAAGTTTATAGCTCAAAAATACAGTGGCTTTAAATTGAGGATAAACTAAATCAATCCAATACATTTCCTGTTCCGCCTTTCTATTATTCATTAGATAGCAATAGGTTGGATATTCAAATTTATAAGGAATTTTATCTGGTGTCATCCGATACTCTTTTTTTGGAAAGTCAATTCTAAAATATCCTCGTGGCTTAGGGGTATAGTCTCTTTGACACGAATTGAAAAATAGTATTGTTACAATAATTAGGATGTAAATTTTTAGCATAGTATTTTTTAAAAAGCAAAAATTTGAATTGTATGGCATAGCAAAAGAACTCGTTGAGATTAACGTTTAATGGTCGTTTTTATTTTAACAATTCGTCGTTTATTTAGGGCTTCAATAGTAAAATTAAATTGGTGGTATTTAATTACTTCATATTGTTGAGGAAATTCACCGCGTATCTCTAAAATCAAGCCGGCTAAAGTATCAGCATCCCCTTTTACCTGGTCAAATACGTTATTCTCAACTTCCATTATTTTGTAGAAATCATTTAGTAAAACTTTTCCATCAAATAGAAAACTGTTTTCATTTATTTTTGAAAAAGGAATTTCATCATCTTCATCAAATTCATCCGACATATCACCAACAATTTCCTCAATGATGTCTTCCATTGTTATAATGCCTGAAGTTCCACCATACTCATCCACAACCACGGCCATGTGTATTTTGTTTTTCTGAAGATCTTCTAGCAGTTCATTAATTTTTTTGCCTTCAGGGACATAATAGGGAGAACGTATAAGCGACTGCCAATGAAAAGAATCTGTTTTTTGAATGTGAGGTAATAAGTCTTTAATAAATAATATTCCTTTTATATCGTCAAATGTTTTATTATAAACCGGTATTCTTGAATATCCGGCATCAACAATTACTTTCATTACTTTCGAGAAGGGCGTATGCACATCGACGGCTAACACATCAACGCGAGGACACATAATATCTGAAACCTCAATATTTCCAAACTCGATGATGCCTTTTAGAATTTCTTTTCCTTCAGCAAGTGATTCTGAAGTAATTTCAATGGCATTAGTTAGGTCATTTCTAGTAAGTATTGATTTTCTCTGAAATTTTTTATCTACCAATTTTGTGGTCGAAATTAATAAGTAAACCAACGGTTTGGTGATTTTCATTAAAAAAAGTAAGGGTATTGCGGTGGCATGAACCATTTTAAGGGAATATTGGTTCGCATATATTTTGGGTATAATTTCACCAAAAAGAAGCAAAACAAAGGTTATAAGAATTACTTGAATGATGAATCCAAGAATTGGTGCTTGACTGAAATCAATCAACCCATTAATAACCCATGATGAAATAATAACAATGGCAATGTTTACAAAGTTATTTGAAACTAATACTGTTCCTAAAAGCTCTTGAGGTTTTTCAATAAGTTCTTGTGCTGCTTTCGATGAACTTTTCTTACCTGTCCTAATCCTGTTTATCTCATTTGGGCTGAGCGAGAAAAAAGCTACCTCACTTCCCGAAATAAATGCAGAGCAAAATAATAAGATAATGGTAAATAGGATACCTACAACAGAGCCAATGCTTAATGCGAAAAAGGTAATATTAAGGTTACTTAATATTACCATTTGAGAATAAGGTTCACTTTCCAAAACGTTCTAAAATAAATTCAAAGGATTAAAATGGTAAATCATCCGGTGCCAAAGGGGGCTCATTTGCCGTATTTTCGGTATAATTTTCTTGCGGATTGGTTGTCGGGGTGCTGCTACTTTCACCGGATTGTTTTCTGCCTAACATTTGCATCGTATCACCAATAATTTCTGTAGTATAGCGTTTGTTACCTTCTTTATCGTCATAGGAGCGAGATCTGATTTTCCCTTCAATATACAACGCATCTCCTTTTTTTACATATTTTTCAGCTACTTCTGCTAATCCCCTCCATAGCACTATGTTATGCCATTCAGTTTGTGTTGTTTTTGCACCATTTTTGTCTTTGTAAGTTTCGCTGGTGGCTAATGAAAATTGAGCTACCGCTGTTCCGTTAGGAATATGCCTAATTTCCGGATCTTTTCCCACATTTCCGACTAGAATAACTTTGTTTATCATGATACATTATTTTTAGTTGATTGAACAATTGGCTAAATGTACGATCTTTTCATTTAAATGCCAATGTTAATTAGTTACTTTTTTGGTTTTTTTGTTAAGTAATTCTCAATTATTTTTGGTAATGCATATTCATCTAATTTATTAACTGGAACAATTTTGCTGTTAGGTATTGCTGGCAGTTTGTCAGTTACTATTTCAATAAATAGGCTATTAATCAGTTGATGGCTTAATTTATGTACCTTTGGAATGTAAAAATCAATGGCTGAAATTGTTAACCCCTTTGTTATGTTTGATATTTCCTTTTTAGCTATAAAATCTTCCGGCTTTATTGGAGAATTATACTCCCATAGCGGAAATTCAAATAAGCCATGCCAAATATCACTTTTCTGTCGCTGAATTATGAGTGTATTGTTTTTATTTCGAAGGTATAAATAGACAAAATAACGAGGTCGCTGCAATGTTTTAGCACTTTTCACAGGTCGGTTTGGTATGGTATTTTGCATCATTGCCATACACTTGCCTGCAAGAGGACATTCCTTGCAATTGGGTTGAGTTGGAGTACAAATTAACGCTCCAAAATCCATTATGGCTTGGTTGTAAGTTCCGGGATCGTTATTTCTTAGATTTTCTATTGAAATGGTTGAAACCATATTTTTACCCATTGCTTTATCCACTGGGTATTCAATATTGTATAGTCTTGCTATTACCCGCAATACATTTCCATCAATGGCTGGAATTTTTTCGTTATAGCAAACTGAGGCAATGGCAGCCGCAGTATATTTCCCAATACCTTTGAGTTTCAATAGCTCTTCTGACGACTCTGGAAATTTGCCATCCAGAGCTGAAACAATATTTTGAGCTGTTATATGCATATTCCGGGCTCTTGAATAATAACCCAATCCTTGCCATACCAGATAAACCTTATCCAGCGTTGATTCAGCCAGCTTCTGAACAGAAGGAAATTGTTCGGTGAATCTGATATAATAAGGCAATCCCTGACTGATACGCGTTTGTTGCATTATTATTTCAGATACCCATATCAAATAGGGATCACGTGTTTCCCGCCAAGGTAAATCTCTCTTTTTTTTGTGATACCAATCAATTAGAACCTTTCCTGTATTCATTGAAAATCTGTGTGATAGGGATTATTTTTTTTTCGACAAAATTAGTTGAATTGTTTTTATATTCAGAATTAAACCTTTATATTTGCCTCACTTTTGAAAAAAATGAATTTATTGATTATAAAAGGTTTTTAGAAATGACAAAAGCAGACATTGTTAACGAAATCTCAAAAAACACAGGCATTGAGAAAGTAACGGTTCAAAAAACTGTGGAGGCCTTCATGGATAGTATCAAAACCTCGCTGGAAACAGGTAGTAATGTTTACCTTAGGGGGTTTGGTAGTTTTGTAGTGAAGAAGAGGGCAGAAAAAACTGCAAGGAATATATCAAAGAACACAACTATCATTATTCCTGAGCATTTTATTCCCTCATTTAAACCTGCAAAAACATTTGTTGGTAAGGTTAAAAGTAAAGTAAAAAAATAATTAACATTTAAAAATTACGAATATGCCAAGCGGAAAGAAACGGAAGAGGCATAAGATGGCCACGCATAAGCGTAAAAAACGTCTTCGCAAAAACCGACATAAGAAAAAGAAATAATTGATTCTTTTTTTTATTAAGAAATTATGATAAACCTATAGAGCCGGCCTCTTTAGGTTTATTATTTTTAAGGAGTGCTTTAGGCATTCAATACATATCTTCAATATTAAAGTGATCGAATTGTGAGCAAGGAACTTGTGATAAACTCATCTTCTTCGGAAGTTGTTATAGCACTTTTAGAAGATAAGAACTTAGTTGAATTAAACAAAGAAAAGAACAACACCAATTTTGCAGTTGGTGATATATATCTAGGTAAGGTAAAGAAAATTATGCCGGGCCTAAATGCTGCATTTATCGATGTAGGATATGAAAAAGATGCTTTTCTCCATTATCTAGATTTGGGGCATCAATTCCGCTCACTTGATAAGTTCCTTAAACAGGCACTTGACTCTAAGCAACGAGTTGTTCAGATATCTAAATTTCATTTAGAACCAGATATCGATAAAAACGGTAAAATTCAACAGGTACTTTCTGAAGGTCAATCTATTTTGGTGCAGGTTGCCAAGGAGCCTATTTCTACTAAAGGTCCCCGTTTGGCATCTGAAATATCTATTGCCGGTAGGAATTTAGTTCTAATTCCCTTTACCGATAAAATTTCGATTTCTCAGAAAATTCAAGACAACGAGGAACGCGATCGCCTAAAAAAGCTTATTCAAAGCATAAAACCAAGAAATTTTGGTGTAATTGTTCGTACCGTAGCTGAAAATAAGCGGGTAGCTGATTTAGATGCGGAACTTCGGGAATTAGTGCTGAAATGGGAAGGAGCATTTGTTAATTTAAAAAACAAACCTCCAAAATTAGTTTTGGGGGAGTTAAATAGAACTACCGCCATTCTCCGTGATATGTTGAGCAGTGAGTTTAATAATGTGTATATTAATGATAAAACATTATATACTGAAACCCGCGAATATATCAAGGCTATTGCACCTGAAAAAGAAAAGATTATTAAACATTACAACCGAAACCAGCCTATTTTTGAATATTTTGGCCTTGAAAAGCAGATAAAAGCTCTTTTTGGAAAAACCGTAGCTATTCAAAAAGGAGCTTATTTGGTTATTGAACACACCGAGGCATTGCATGAAATTGATGTTAATTCTGGTAATCGTTCTCAATCAGGAAGTAATCAGGAGGAAAATGCTATAGATGTAAATTCTGTAGCGGCCTTTGAAATTGCCCGCCAGCTTAGGTTGCGCGATATGGGTGGAATTATTGTGATTGATTTTATTGACATGCATGAACCCGATAACAAGCAAAAGCTCTTTGAAAAGATGAAGGAGTATATGGCTTCCGATCGGGCGAAACATCACATATTGCCTTTAAGTAAGTTTGGATTAATGCAAATTACCCGGCAACGGGTTCGTCCTGAAATGAGTATTCAAACCATTGAGCGATGCCCATCATGCAATGGTTCAGGAGCTGTAAACCCAAGTATTTTATTAATTGAGGAATTGGAAAATCACGTAAGGTGGACCCTTCAAAATTATAAATACAAAAAAGTTGTTCTGAAACTTCATCCGTTTATTGCTGCATATTTAACCAAAGGGTTGTTTTCTATAAAATTCCGATGGAAATTGAAATACCTCCGTCGATTAAAAATTAAAGAATCCAATTCAAATGCATTCCTAGAGTATTATTTTATAGATAGTAAAGGAGATAAAATAATTTT
>JAIFNJ010000053.1 GCA_020047835.1 Bacteroidota bacterium | reverse complement strand
TATTTACCTCTAATATTTTAATCTTTTCAACTTCCCATTTCCCCACCTTCTCATTTTCCCATTTTCACCAATTCCATCTTCCCATCTTTCTACCCTACCCCCTTGTTACCCTGCTACCCAGCAATCTTCCCCTAATTATAAACCCGGATGGTATTGTTACTAAAAGCAACTTTATATTCCTTTAACATATAGGTTGCTTTACCCGAAGTTGGGCTGCCATAAATCAAATCGTAGGTTGAGCCGCAGCAGGAACAGGTTGATGTATTAATTTGGTTTGCATTGGGCCTAACCCAACAGCCGGCTTTAACTTCATGGGTACAGGTACAATCAAAGGCTTTATATTCATTGTTGCCGGTATTCACAATTAAAATTCCATTTTCAAGATATCCTTCACCTTCAACCACATAGGCTCCAAACACATCCAACAAGGCAACATATTCCGGATCATATATATAAATAGGTTCCACATAAATGGGAATGTCCGGAACCGGATTTTTATTGTCCTTATCGCATGAAGTGGTAATTGCTATGGAAACAATTGATAATAAAGAAAATCTTACTAATTTTGAAATTCGTTGCATCGATATATTTTAGTGTAAGTATAACAATTTTGAAAAAAGTAATCCACGTATTGATATGTTTTTTTATTGTTTTCATTGCTCATGGTCAAAGCCGCTATTCCATCGATGTAAATTCGTCCATCGATAGGAGTGTTTCACTGAGTTTTTTTATATCACAAACCAAGGAAACAATTATAACCAATCGGGCCGTTCGAACAAAAAAAAGAAATGCAACAAAAGAATCTGAAAAAATAAAGAAACACTGTTACCGAATTCAAACGAAAGAAATAAAGAAAAGAATGCGTCAATCAATAAAAAGAGCCGAATATTTTAATTCGGGAAAAATACCAATCTATGTTAAACTTAATAAAATGCTGAAAAATGGATGATATAGTACAAGTGCTGCTTTTCGTTTTAACCCTGGTAATTTTCATTTTTTCGGCATTACGAAAACAGAAAAAAAAACCAACTGCCAGCGTTTCGCCTGCTGATAATCTTTTGGAATCACTCTTTGGAATTCCACAGCCAAACCCAGTATTTGCTCCGGTTGAAGACGAAATGGAAACGGAACACTATTCCGAAATTATGATAAATCCGGTAACAGCTACCTTGCCAGAAGAAGGAATTGTTGCGATAACTAAACCAGAGGCTAGCAGCCGGATTGCTGAGGAGGATGAAAAACCTTTTCAGAACTTTGACTTGCGAACGGCCATTATTTATAATGAAATTCTGACACGCAAAAATTTTTAAAAGGCTTTAAAGCATACTTTTTTTTGAAAGCCAGTGCTTGTTTTTATCCCATTAGAATCTATATATTTACCGATTCAAAAAAAATGACAAATACTTATTTTTCAACTATAAATTCGGCGATTATGATAAGAAAAATACTTTTTATTCTTTTCGTATTGTTTGCATCCGGAGGGCTGTATGCACAATCAGGAGCCATTAAAGGAAAAGTGCTCGACGGCGAAACCGGCGAAGCAATTCCATTTGCCAACGTAATAGTAGAGCTCAATGGCAATATGATGGGTGGTGGTGTATCTGACTTTGATGGTAATTATACCATAAAACCTCTTGCTGCCGGCTCATATACGGTTAAAGCTTCTTATGTAGGCTATAATTCTTTACAAATAAACGATGTAATAGTAAATAACGATAAAATCCGATTTCTGGATTTAAGCATGAACGCTTCAACCCAAGCCATTGAGCAGATTGATGTGATTGCTTATACCGTTCCGCTTATCGATAAGGATAATACACAAACCGGGGGAACCGTAACTTCTGAAGAAATCTCGAAGATGGCTGGACGGTCTGCAGCATCAGTAGCATCAACCGTTGGGGGAGTTTACCAAGAAGATGGAACTGTGAAAAGTGTTCGTGGATCCCGCGAAGATGCCACCGTGTATTACATTGATGGAGTAAAAATGAGAGGCTCAGGCAACTTGCCCAAAGCATCCATTGCTGAGGTTTCGGTAATTACCGGTGGTACACCAGCCCGCTATGGTGATGTTACCGGTGGGGTAATAAACATTGTTACCAAAGGAGCCTCGCGTACTTTTTTTGGTGGACTGGAAATGACCACTTCAAAATTCCTTGATGATTATAACAGTAATATTTTAGCCGCCAATCTTTCAGGGCCAATCCTTACCCGTACCATTGTAAACCCCGATAATGCAGCCGATGTTCGAAAAGAACCTTTAGTGGGTTTCTTTATAGCCGGTGAATATCAGTTTACTCAGGATCCACGCCCCAGTTCTGTTGGATTTTGGAAAGTGAACGATGATATTTTGGATAGCATATCACGAACCCCATTGGAAAGGGATAATGAAGCGGTTAAACCTACCGCCTCTTATTTGACGGCCAAGGATTTTGAAAACGTTAAGGTTCGCGAAAATGTGGCCTACCAGCAAGCTGTTTTGAGTGGAAAAATTGACATTCAACCCATGAAGAATTTGGTGATTACCTTGGGTGGAACGTTTCAATCAGATAATGGCAATTATCTTCCCGGAAATTCCAAAGGCTCAATTATTGGAAGTGCATCTTCAGACAATCCATATACCGGAATTTTAAATTATAACAACAATCGGAACGTAACCTCATCTACCTACCGATTGTACGGAAAATTGACCCACAATTTAAGCTCCGTTGATCAAGATGATAAAGACAATACCTCAATCATTAAAAATGCTTATTACAGCATCATGGCCGACTATTCAAAGTATCAGGATAATACTTGGGACGAAAGGCATAAAGACAACCTGTTTGAATATGGGTATGTTGGAAAATTTACCACCTACCAAACTCCTACTTACGCTTATGGTTATGACACCACCCTACAGAAGTTTGGTTATTTAATGAATGCCATACAAGATACTCTGGTAACCTTTGAATCGAGTGATGTGAATTCGGAATTATCACGGTTTACTGAAATGTATTACGACTTTTATGGCAATCCCCAAAATCAGTCCGAAATATTAGGTGGAGGTGGATTATTAAACAGTTATACTCCCGATCCTATTCACGCGTTAGCTACAGTACCCGGTGTTCCTTATGGCCGATACAATAAAACCGACAACGAACAATTCCGTGTCAGTGCTCAGGGAGCAGCAGACTTAAATAACCATGAAATTTCAATTGGGTTTGAATTTGAAAAACGTACCGATAGATACTTTAGTTCAGCTCCCAGAAATTTATGGCTTTTAGCTCGGCAAAACATGAACAGCCACATTCAGGAGCTTGATTTTGCCAACCCTATTGCCGGAACCATTGAAGGTACTGATATTTATAACGATACCATTAACTACAATCGCTTATGGAATGGGGCTGCACAGTCGTTGTTTGATTTCAAATTCCGCGATAGCAAAGACATGGCTACAACAGGTACCAACTGGGTGGATATTGATAGTTACGACCCATCGGAGTTGAGTATTGAATACTTTAGCCCCGATGAATTATTCAATAACTCTTCATCATTAGTGGGCTATTCAGGGTTCGATGCCTATGGAAACAAAACATCCGGTTCCTCATCGTTTGATGATTTCTTCACCCAAACAACAACTTATAGGGATAAAAACAACCGTGAAATTAGTTATTATAGCCGCGAAATTGCCCCCTTTGAACCGATTTACTGGGCGGGTTACATCCAAGATAAATTTGCCTTTAATGACTTGGTTTTTAACGTCGGTCTTCGCATTGATGGCTACGATGCCAACCAAAAAGTGCAAACCGATCCGTATTTGACTTTTACCTCGTATAAAGTAATGGACAACTATGGATTAATTGCTAATACCGATGTTCCTGCCAATATTAATCAGGAAGCTACCGTATATGTTGATAACAGTGCCGACCCAAATAGAATTGTGGGATACCGCTATGAGAGTCAATGGTACGATGCAACCGGTTCTGAAGTGAGCGATTTTAGGACGTTGTATCCATCCGGGCAAGCAGAACCTTACCGCACGGCACCCAATGATCAAGTAGGAGGAAACTCCTTTTTAAAAGCATTTAAAGATTACGACCCGGATATTAATGTGTTGCCCCGTATTTCGTTTTCGTTCCCCATTTCCGACGAAGCGTTGTTTTTTGCTCATTATGACTGGTTAGCAAAACGGCCCAGTTCTTTTCAAAGCAGGCTAAACCCGATTGAACTATTATACATCAATCAATTAGCTACCAACGAATTTGTCAATCCCAACTTAAAATCGGAAAAAACCATTGACTACGAATTCGGGTTCCAGCAAAAGCTCAACAATAAATCGAGCCTTAAAATGTCGGCTTTTTACCGGGAACAGCGCGACATGGTTCAGTTGATTTATTTAACAGGAGCTTACCCAATCAATATGAAAACCTACGGCAATATCGATTTTGGTACCATTAAAGGGTTTACCATGACTTACGACTTACGCCGTACCTCCAACATACAAGTAAAAGTAAGCTATACCTTACAGTTTGCCAATGCTACGGGTTCTGATGCCAATACTGCACGAAGCCTTATCAATGCAGGGCAACCAAATTTAAGAGCTACGTTGCCAACCGATTTTGACCAACGTCATGCCTTCTCTATTTTAGCCGATTATCGCTTTGGCTCTGGCAACAATTACAACGGTCCCAAATGGTTTGGAGCCGATATTTTAGCCGATGCCGGTGTTAACTTTACCATCAATTCAGGGTCGGGTACTCCATACACTCCAAGAGACGTAGAGACCGGAACAACAGTAGGAAGCATCAACAAATCAATCATGCCTTGGCGTACTACTATTGATATGAAAATCGACAAGAGTTTTACCCTCAATTTTGGTGAAGGAGAAAACAGCAGACAAGCCGATCTTAACTTTTATCTCGACGTGAGTAATTTATTGAATACACAAAATGTAATGGGAGTATATGCTACCACCGGAAATCCCGATGATGATGCGGTGTTATCATCAACCAGTGGTCAATCAAATATTAGTCGGGCTAATAGTGAACAATCCTATATTGATTATTATACCATGATGCTGGACAATCCGGCACACTATAATTTACCTCGTCAAATACGGTTGGGTGTACTTTTTAGTTTTTAATTAATGATTTAACCAAGATATACAATGAAAAAGATTCTATACTTATTAATTCTGCTATTAGTTACGGCCTTAGGTACTACCTCTATAGGCCGTGATTTTAAGGATTTTAAAACTCAAAAGTCAACCCAAACAATAACTGCAGGTTGTTTACCGGCCTCTGCTGAAGTTAACCTCGATTTGAATAACGTACGGGCGCTGATTTTAGCGCAAGGAACTTTATGGGAAGGTGAAGGCAAAGCAGAATACGAAGTTCCTAAAGGTTCCGGTAAAACATCACTCTATGCAGGAGGAATCTGGGTAGGTGGCGTTGACGTAAATGGTCAGTTACGTACCTGTGCCAGAACTTTCCGAAGCCAGGGTAATGATTTTTGGCCTGGTCCACTAATTAGTAATGGGGAAGGAATTGCCAGTGTTTCGCCCGAAGTTTGTGTAAAATATGATAAACACTACAAAATAACCCGCCAACAAGTAGAAGAATTTATTGCCTACAATGCAGCTGATGCAGCAACTAAGGCAAGTAACTTTGATGGATACACCGTTCCAACCATAATAAACGAGTGGCCAGCTCATGGTCCTGTTGAATACGGTGCTTACGATTATTATTTAGCCCCTTTTAACGATGCCGATGGGGATGGGGAGTATAATCCAGCCAATGGCGACTATCCCAATTATATAATTGAAAAAACCTCAAATTGTAATTACCAACCGGAACGTCGGGCCGAGAATCTGGGTAATACCAGTCAAAAACTTTTTGGTGATGAAACCATTTGGTGGGTTTACAACGACAAAGGAAATGTTCACACCACTACCATTGGTGCAGCTGCTATTGGAATGGAATTCAGGGCTCAGGGTTTTGCTTTTTCTACCAACGATGAGTTAAACAACATGAGCTTCTATAATTATCAAATCATCAACCGTTCCACCTATTCGCTTACCGATGCTTATTTTGGTGTTTGGAATGACCCCGATTTAGGATTGGCCAGTGATGATAAGGCCGGATGTGATGTAGTGCGGGGATTGGGTTATGTTTACAATGGAGATGACGTTGACGGGGCAGGCGAAGCTTGGGCTTATGGACCAAATCCTCCTGCAATTGGTATCGACTTTTTTGAAGGACCCTATCAGGATCCCGATGGAAAAGATAACCTGAATTCCTGGAAAGATTACGAAAAAACAGTGCTCGATTGCGAAAACGGGTATGTATTCAATAGCGAAAGGACCGGAAATAATGTATTAGTAGGTCCCGGTGATATTAACAATGGAAATATCAATGGGCTTAACTTTGGCGATAGCGTTATTGACAACGAACGTTGGGGTATGCGCCGATTTATCTATTATGTAATTGGACCAGGCGATCCAACCAACGCCCTTCATTATTACCAATACTTAAAAGGATATTGGAAAGATGGCAGCCGGATGACATATGGAGGAAATGGAACCGGTGGTACGCAAAGTTCTGATTTTTTATATCCTGATAATAGTGATATTTGTGGATGGGGAACACAGGGAATACCTCAAGCACCTTGGAGTGCCCGCGACGATGCCACTTATGATGATATGCGTATTGTACAATCCGCTGGTCCGTTTGTATTGGAGCCAGGCGCTGTAAACGACATTACTGTTGGAGTTGTTTGGGCCAGAGCTAATTCTACAGCTTGGGCTTCGGTGGAAGAAGTTCGCAAAGCGGATATTAAAGCACAACGACTGTTTGAAAATTGTTTTCAGTTAATTGATGGGCCATCAG
>JAIFNJ010000044.1 GCA_020047835.1 Bacteroidota bacterium | reverse complement strand
GCCTTGATTTACCTTCACCAATTGATATCTGTATGGGCGAATCAGTGATATTGGATGCCGGTTCCGGGTTTGATTCGTACGTTTGGTCCACCGGGGCAACAGATACCAGTAAAATTGAAGTGAATGAAACGGGGGTTTACTATGTAACCGTATCCGACGAAACAGGCGCAACCGCCAGCGATTCCATTGTTGTAACGGTACACGATTTGCCGCTCATCAATTTAGGCAACGATGTAACACAAATTGACAGTTTGGTATTGGAGGCAGGAACCGGTTATGCCGGATACCTATGGTCAACAGGCGACACCTTACCTTCAATTACGGTTACAGAATCGGGGGACTATTGGGATTTAGCTAAAAATATTACCGTGTTCCCAAATCCTAATAATGGTAAATTTTGGTTGGTTTATGAGTTCAATACAACAGCTTCCACGGTTGTTGAGATTGTTAATACAGATGGAAGCACGGTATGGCGCAATGAGGTTAAAGAGTTCTCAGGTCGTAATTATTTTATTGAAGCAGGTGAGCTTAAAAAGGGAGTTTATTTCTTAAAGTTGACGAGCCAGGATAAAATAGCTACCCTAAGGTTTGTTATTCTTTAATTTTCATAACGCCCGAAAGAGCAGGTCTCCCCGGCCTGCTCTTTTTTTTAATATCGGGTGAATTAGGCTTCAATTAGTTTACTCCTTGGTTCAGTGGATTTTGATGTTCATCAAATATCCATTGTGTTTTCTAATATTTAATACATTTCCATCTTCAAAAATTAAGTATTGCCCTTTAATACCAGTTAAAATTCCGTTAAAATTAAAATCAGTATCAAAATTCACACTTTTAATTTTTTCCGGATACTTTAAAACCGGATAATGAATATGAGCGACTTCATTCTCAGGAGAAATATATTTTTGTAGTTCCGCCGGAATTAGTTGAGAAAACTGAGTTTTTGATGCTTGCAATTCAGGGGTTTCTTCTACTTTTCCAGAAAGCATCTTTCGCCAATTGGTTTTATCACTTATAAAAGGTTTTAATGAAACTTCTATCAATCCGGCCAATTGCCGGTATGGGGTTTTTGCCAGAATTATAGCATATTCAGCTCCCTGGTCAATCCAACGGGTAGGGATTTGAGTATGGCGGGTTACCCCAACCTTGAGTTCACTGGTAAACGATAAATATACATAATGGTCAATCAAATCGTTTTTCTCTGACCATTCCATATCACGCGAAATACCTTCATGAGCTCTGTTAAGTTCCGGACGAATTACACCTTCATCGGTTTGAGGCAACGAAATAAAACAGGGATAGCAATACCCCTGCGAAAAAGACTTATTAGTTTTTTTACCGCAGTGAATACAGTTAATAGATCCTGTGAAATTCCATTCAATGGTTTTTCCAATCCAGCTATTCAATATCTGAAATTTCCACTAAGCTCCATATCGATACTTCACTAAGATTAATTATATTTTGTGTCTTCAGAATTTCTTCTTTGGCCTTCAATATCCGGGTTTTTGAAAGCTTATTTTCTAATATCCAATGATGACTTCTTTTCTCAAGGCTCTTTTTTTAGGTTCCGATAAGCGCAGGTCGTTTCCATAAATGGCATTTTCCCATTCTCCATACATTGGATTAGGCAAAATTATGTACTTGTCGCCAAATTGTTTATACAGCGAATCAACCATTGAAAAACCCAAGTCAGTTCCACGATGTGCAAAATCTTCTGAAAAGTCAGTCAAATTATCTCCCACAAAAAGCAATACATCAAAGTTTTGTAATACTTGATTCCTTCGTCCTGTTTTATCTCCCGATTGATTCATTGAACGCAACAATAGATGGGTACTATCAGCATAAGGGAAATTTTCAGCTTTTAAATTGATAAGAGTATATTCCAGTTCGTTTATTTTCCGATTGGATATATAAAACACTTCCACCCCTTTGTTTTTTAAATATTGGGTAAACTCCAAGGCGCCGGGTAACGCCTTAGCTTCAGCTTTTTGCGTCCATTCATTCCAGGTGTCTTTTGAATAAACGGCCCCGGTTTTTATCAAGTGTACTTCAAAAGGACTGTTGTCGAGAAGTGTTTCGTCAATATCAAAAATTACTGCTGCAGGTTTATTTCCATCATGTTTCGCTAAATGGTTGTCCAATTTTATTTTTGCCAATTGAAACGCCTGATAATAGCAAGCTCTCATTTCAGCCGATTTTTGATACCAGGCTGTGGCCAACACCAGATGTTCATTTGCCGATAATTCCTCATTTGAATTAATCTGTGTAAAGGCGAGTTTAAAACTGCTTAAAATAATAATTAGAAGCAGTACTAATTGATGATTTCTATTCATTGTAATTAATTTTAGTGTTTTCTTTTAATGATTTATAATTAAAGCAATTTTAAGTTAGCCAATAAGTTTTGCAAAAAGCAATGTTTCAATTTAAAAATTTAAGGCACTAAAGTAAGTAGAATATAGGAATCATTGGCAATTTTTAAAAAATTGATGCATTGTTGTAACAAATTTTGAGGCTTTCCGTCACTTGTCTGTAGCCAATTTAAAAATGAACATAGAAGAATATAACACAACGGTTGATTTGTATTCAGATGGTGTTTATCGGTTCATCCTTAAGAATATTAAAAATGAGGAAAAAGCCAAGGACATTGTTCAGGATACTTACGAAAAGTTATGGATAAATGCCGGGAACGTGAATTTTCAAAAAGTGAAAAGTTATGTTTTTACAACCGCTTATCACACCATGATTGACCTTATTCGTAAAGAAAAGCGAATGACTGATTTCGAAAATGTGAGAGAAGAAAGGTATTCCCATAGCAAACAGTATTCCGATTTAGGTGAAATACTTAATCATGGGCTTAACAACCTGAACGAAATTCAACGTTCAGTTATTTTACTCCGCGATTATGAAGGGTATTCATACAAGGAAATTGGTGAAATTACGGGTTTAAGCGAACCACAAGTGAAAGTTTACATCTTTAGGGCGCGGGTTTACCTGAAGGAGTTTATTGGAAGCATGGACGCTGTTATTTAAAGATAAAAAGGTCAAATACAAACAGTATGATGATTAATCGTGATAATTACGAGTCTTATTTAGTAGATTATGCCGAAGGTACCTTGGCCTCGCAATTAATTCATGATATGGAATTATTTCTTCAAGCAAATCCCGATATTCGCGATGAATTGGAGTTGTTCTTGGAAGATAACCTCAAAAGCACCACCATTTCTTTTCCTGAAAAGGCCAGTTTAAAAGAAATACCATTTTCTAAAACGGAAGTCAACTCTGAATACTTTCAACAGCAATGCATTGCGTATATTGAAGGGTTGATGTCGGAATCTGAAGGAGAAATGTTTTTAAAAAGTGTTAATGCCAAACAAGCCAAGCAAGAGGCTTTTAAGTTGTTTCAAAGCACCGTTCTGATCCCTGAATCAATTCTTTTTAGTGAAAAACTTTTACTTAAAAGGTTTAATTCAAATCAGGCAATTGATAATGAAACATTTGAGTGGTATTGCATTGCTTATATGGAAAATTGGCTGGATGAAACGAGTAACCTTGCTTTTAATAATTTTTTGTCTCAACATCCTGAAAAAATGAAGGATTTTATTAGGTACCAAAATACCCGTTTGGTTCCTGATTTTTCCATAAGTTATCCTTCTAAGAAGCACTTAAAAAAGTATATTATATTCTCGGCTCGCGCTAAGAAATACTTAGCTTATGCTTCTTCAACGGCAGCAATACTGGTTTTTGGAGCCATGTTGTTTTATTCAACTCAATTAAACAACAAAGTACAATTGACCGGCAGTTTAGCAAAAAGCAATAACCTGAACCCGAATAATAACGAGCAAAAACATAATCCGATGGATGAAGTAGCAGCCATTAATTCATTCGATTATATTCAGAAAAATGAAAATTTGTTGAGAAATGAAAATCCAGTTCACAATAAGAAACGTAACAAAGATTTTAAGCATTTTAACCAAAGTAAGGAATTAATACCAATGAATCCCATCAGGATTTCTGGCTTGGAATGTCCCCCATGCAAACAAATTTTTAGTGAAGGGAAGGACATCCAATATTCAGAAAACAACTTTGCTGAAAACCCTTCAATATTGGAGGATGGGAGTTCAAAAAATAAGGTTTTTGTTAAAAATGAAACCTTAAACTCAAAACTTTGGAATATTACTCAGGTTGGAATATCAGAAATTAGCAAATTAACAAAAACAGAAATTATCATTAAGAATGAAGAAGAAAACCAAAAAACAAAAATAGCTTTTAATAGCAGGTTTTTTGCTTTTTCAACTTCAGTTAAGAGCAAACAAATTAATTAGTAACATTAATTCTTAAAATCATGAAAAACAATTTATTATTCTATTCCATATTAATTATAAATTTAGCTTCAGTAAACATCTTAGCTCAAGCGAATGTATTAATTGGAAACGACACCCTTACTTTATCTAAGATAGAAATTGAGGTGGATGATACGGTTACTCAAAATGATTCTTTTTCCGAAATTGAATCGGACCTTGATTCAATGAAAGAAAAGAAAAAAGATTCTGACACGACAAGAATTCGTATTGGTAAAATGAAAATTGCAGTTATTGAAGATGGAAAGAACATAATTATTGACAAAGATGATTGGGATAATGATTCAGATTTGGATGAAGATTGGACATGGAATGAAGAGGATTCGGATTCAAAACATAAGAAACATAAGAGTGATCGTTTTAATCCTCATTGGGCTGGTTTTGCCATGGGATTAAATAACTATGCTACCTCCGATTTTTCAACCACGCTTCCTCCCGAATACCGGTATTTGGATTTGAATACCAATATATCCTATCAAGTTGACTTGAACCTAGCCGATGTTGGTTTAAACATTGTAAAACAGAGGGTTGGCCTTGTTACTGGTATTGGTTTCCGATGGAACAACTATAAGTTTTCAAATACTAATTTAGTACTTTCTAAAGGTCCCGATTCATTAATGCATTCTTTTGACAGTACCAAGAACTACACTAAAAGTAAACTAGCCATTACTTATCTTACTATTCCCGCATTAATTGAATTTCAAATTCCTACACAAGGCGAGGTATTGTATTTGGCGGTAGGAGTTGAAGGCATTTTAAAATTAGATGCCCACTCAAAAAATAAAGACAAATCGGGTTATAAAACAAAGAATAATAGTGATTTCTATATCACACCTTATAGCTGGGATCTGACAGCTCGAATGGGGTATGGAAATTTTGGTATCTATGCTGATTATCATATGAAGCCATTATTCAAAGAAAACGAAGGTCCGGAGTTATATCCATTTTGTGTCGGCGTTTCGCTGAATTTTTAATACCAAGATGCTATTTAAGAATTTTGTGAGAAGTGTTTAATGAATAAAATCGTCAAATTCAGCGTCTGTAATTAAAGTGTTGTAAAGATAAAAAGGAAACCGGATAGTAATATTATCTATGCACAGGGCGGAAATTAATTCCGCTCTTTGTATTTTTGGTCATTATAAAAGGATTGTTCACTTGAAGAAAAAGATGGATGAAGGAATTAATTTGATAATTTGAAAGAAAGCTATTATATTCATTGCAAATTAATTTAATGAATTTCATTGAAAAAATAGTTAGTAAGATTTTAGAGATTCCAAAAAAAGCCATCTTTTTTTTGGGACTGTTTTTTATTTGTATACATGTTAACGCAACAAAGAATCAATCAGAAAGTGTTTTTTTGGTTTCTAAAATTGTTGGCGTTGATTCTACTATTTACAAGCCCATCTACGATTCCATCAAACAAATACGAATTATTAACCTTAATAAACAGAAATTTTCAAATCAGCTGATTCTTTATATCGATTCACTGGCAATTCAAAAATATAAATTGTCGAATTATCGCATTTTAATAGAAGGGGAGAAGGCGCTATCGATTTGGTCAGAATATCCAGTTAAAGAAATCTTTCACTTAAACAAAAAATACAATTCAATTCTCGTTGAAGCAGCCACAGATAATGGTAATGAGGTGTCGGAGAAGATAATTTTAATTACCCATTTTGGTGTCTTTAATAGTTTAGTAGCTTGGTTTTTATATTCTATTCTACTTATTGCTCTTGTAGTAAGTATTTATTTTTGGGCTGATTTGCGAATAGCTCGTGATAAATATTTATTAGAGACGGAAATTGTCAACCGCACCAGAGAATTATCTGATCAGAAAAGCAAATATGAGGAATTATTAACTAATTATTTGCCAAAGGAAGATTTTGAAAAACTTCAGGAATCAACGAAAGAGAAAACCCAACGATTTAAAATGGTCACCGTTTTGTTTTCTAATATTTTAGGTTTTACTGAAATTGCTGAGCAAGAGAATGCTGATAGACTCGTTGACGATTTGGATCGTTTCTTTTTTGAGTTCGATGAAGTAGTTCAACGGTTTCATATTGAAAAGATAAAAACAATTGGGGATTCCTATATTTGTGCGGGTGGCATCCCTCAAAAGAACCGTACCAATCCAATAGAAGTGGTTTTAGCTGCTTTTGAGATGCAACAATATTTGAATTTCATTAAAGAGCAGTACAGTGTAAAAAACCATAAAACCTGGGATTTGCGAATGGGCATACATACCGGACCTGTATTTAGCAACACTTCAGCCAATAAAAAGCGACTTGAAATTTGGGGAGATACCGTGAATATTGCCAGTCGGATGGAGGCCTCCGGTGAAATTGGAAAGGTAAATATTACCGGAATGACTTACGAATTGGTTAAAGATTACTTCCTGTGTAAGTATCGTGGTAAAATGCCGGTTAAATATAAAGGTGAAATCGATATGTATTTTATTGAAGGATTTCGACCGGCATTATCAATCGATGGTTTTGGTTTAAAACCGAACAAGGCATTTAACATTCGGCTAGCGTTAATTCGTTTCGACGATTTAGAAGAACATGTAATGAACATTTTGGAAGAAAAGTTGCCTCGTAACTTATACTATCATAATTTAAAACATACCATCGATGTTACCGTGCAGGTGGAATTAATTGGGCGTGGCGAAAACATCACCGATGAAGAATTATTGTTACTCAAAACGGCAGCTCTTTTTCATGATACCGGTTTTACGGAAGTATATAAAGATCATGAAGAAAAGGGTGTTGAAATAGCTGCCGGAATACTGCCTCATTTTGACTATACTGAAGAACAGATTCAAAAGATTAATGAATTAATTATGGTAACAAAACTTCCACCAAGGCCAAAAAACTTGTTGGAACAAATTATTTGCGATGCCGATTTAGATTATTTAGGACGGGTTGATTTTATTCCCGTATCGGGCAATTTATTTAGGGAACTGTCTGAACATCAAATTATTGAAAACAATATCAATCGTTGGAATCAAATACAAATTACTTTTATTGAAAAGCACCAATATTTTACTGAAACAGCAAAAAGACTGCGAGATGTAAATAAAAACATTCAATTAGAGGCGATTAGGAAATTAGTTGAAGAAAATAATTAACTTTGTGTTTTAAGGAAGAAAGAACACATAATGGAATCATAAGCTATGGCAAAAAACAAAAAAGATGTGATAGTAATACTTTGGGATTACACTGAATCTTGCGAGCTTGCCCTTTTGCATGGGATTCAGATTGCCAAGGAAGTGAACAATCATGTCATGTTAGCCCGTTTCATTGAAAAACCAGGCTTTTTTTCAGGAAAAGCAATCCGGGAAAAAATGATTGCTGAGGAGAAAGAAAAATTGAAACTAATTGGGCAACGGGTGATGCAAGAGCATCATATTAACCCCTACATTACCGTTGAATTAGGTACATCAGGTAGCCATCTTGTTCGTTTAGTTCGTGATGCCAATGCAAATTTGGTCATCTGTGGAAAAAGTTATCATGTAAGTGATAAAGTTGTTTTTAAAGCAATGGATTTGGTAGTTCGATTAAAAGGATTAGACATTCCATTTATTGTGGCTCAAGATAAACCGGCACATAGTTACTATAAAGAAATTGTGGTTCCGCTGGATCATGATAAAACCTTTAAAGAAACGCTTCATTGGGTTGTTTATTTATCGAAATATTATAATTGCAATATTAATATCATTAAGCCTTTTATTGAAGATGAAAGTGTGAAAAAGGATATGGATAATAATATTTATTTTACAAAAAAAACACTCGACAAAAAGAATGTAATATACGGTATTAAAACAGCCAAAAAGAATAAGGTATTTCAAGAAGAAGTATTGAAATTTGCTGAAAATATTGACTCCGATTTAATTGTAATGATGGTAAAGAAGTATCAGGCTTTTATTAAATCAAAGCCCGATTA
>JAIFNJ010000095.1 GCA_020047835.1 Bacteroidota bacterium | reverse complement strand
CCTTGATTCGCCGGACATGAAGTTGTACCTAGAACATCATAACCAAAGACTCGGCCGTTTTAAAATCCGATATCGGACTTATACTCAATCGGGAACCTCCTTTTTGGAAATAAAACAAAAAACCAATAAAGAAAAAACGCTTAAGAGCAGAATACAAATTCAAGAAGAACAGCAACTTTGCGACCAACATTATCAGTTTATTGAATCCATTGTTCCAATTAAAGAAAGAAGCTTGATGGTTTCCTCAACCAATTTTTTTCATCGCATCACTCTTATCTCCTTTGAAAGCAATGAGCGTATTACGCTTGATTACAACTTATCGATGCAAAATTGCTTTGGGAAAACAGTTCTCGATCATATTGCTATTGCAGAAGTGAAACGCGAAAAGTCAACAGGAACCTCCCCATTTTTCAAACTACTAAAAGATAACCATATATATCAGCGAGGATTCAGTAAATATTGTATTGGCGTGGCACTGCTTAACCCCCATTTAAAACAAAACTCATTTAAACCAACGATCACGTTTTTAAAAAAATTAAATTATGAACCTGTTACAAATTAGTCAGGCATCGGAGATTTTCGGTGTGCCATTACTCAATGTTGACTCGCTTATTGAATTAATCCTCCGTTTTTTGTTCAACTTTGTTTTTACTTTTATAATTGTTCGTTACGTTTATTATCCTAAAACACACCGTCGTGATTTTCTATTTACTTTTCTATTGATTGGAATTGTCATTTTTTTACTGTGTTACCTGCTTGAAAGTGTAAAACTGCAATTGGGTTTTGCCCTCGGGCTATTTGCTGTTTTTGGAATAATCCGTTACCGTACCATTTCCATTCCAATTAAAGAGATGACCTATTTGTTTGTTGTCATTGGCTTATCGGTTATTAATGCCCTTTCAAATAAAAAAATTAGCTATGCCGAATTGGTATTTGCCAATGTGGTGATTTTTGGAATCTCTTTTTTAATTGAAAAGATAAAAAACATTGCTAATGAATCATATACCGTGGTTAATTATGAAAAAATTGAACTGGTAACTCCCGATCGGAAAGCCGAATTGATAGCAGATTTAGAGGCCCGCTTGGGAATGAAAATTTCACGAGTCGCAATAAGCAATGTGAATTTTCAAAGAGACACCGCTAAAATCCTCGTCTATTTTATGAAAAGCAATCAAACATGGGGAACCGAAGAAGATATTGATTATAGAACCATTTCCAATGAATAAATCGCTGGCATCTATCGTTGTTCTTTTAATCTGCCTTGCACCAACTCTTTTGTTGGCTCAGGTGGAGGACTTTCAAAGCTGGAACTCCGTTTCCATTGATTGGAAGTTAAATAAAGATTTTACCGCTTCGGCTGAACAGGAATTCCGATTGGTTGATAATGCCTCTCGTTTGGGGGAATACATTTCGGTGGTGGGTTTTCAATATAAAGTAACTTCTTGGCTCCGCATGGGAGCCGCTTACCGGTTGACATTAAACTACGATTTGGAAGATCAAGCCTACCCCGACCACCGGATTTATACCGATTTGAATTTCCGGATTAAACCGGGCCGGTTTACCCTTGGATACCGAGCCAGATATCAAATTGTTTTTCAGCAATTTATTAGCGATAACTATTCTAATTTTAATCCCCAACATTTAAGACACAAATTTTCAGCAAAATACAATATCTCCAAAACACCTTTATACCCATTTGCTGAATTTGAATTTTATCAAAGTTTAAACAACCCAGCAGAAAATAGCATACAAAAAACCCGTTATACCGGAGGTTTGGGGTATCCAATTACCGATTATGCTACCCTTGAAGTTTATTATCGGTTCGTTGAAAAATCATTTCGGTTTATTAAACCTAAACAGGAATATGTTTTAGGCTTTAGTCTCGGTTTTTCATTTTGATTCTTCAACGCTGTTTGTTAATTCAAACCCTTCTTTGTTTTTTATTTTTTTGATTTCGGGGACTTTCGTTGCTTTTTTTTCAAAATGATTATAATAAAACAACATATTTCCTTACTTTTGAACAAGTGATGGTTTTTTAAAGAAATAATTTATTTAATGCATACGATATGAAGCACTTAAAATTTCTCTTTTTTTTGGTTTTTTCAGCACTAATCATTTCAAGCTGCAACAATAAAAAAGAAACACAAAAAAAGGATGTTATTTCCTTTGATTCAGAAAAAGATTTGGTTCATGAAAAAACGGTGAAAAAGGTGTTTTTCAATTTGCCTTCACCCATTGAAATAACCCAAACCATTCTGGCTACAAAGAGCACTTATAACCCAGAACTCCTAAATCCGGTTTCTAATTTGAGCAACTATAGTTCATCGTCCGATTTAGCACTAAACTTTGGTGTGTATGGTGCCGATTTATGCTATTGCCGCGTTTACGATCAACTGCAATCGGCCATTGCATATTTAGCCGTTATCCGCAAATTAACCACACAACTTCAGATTCCTGAAGATGCGGGTGCCGAAACCATAAATCGCATTGAAGAAAATATTGGAAACCGTGATTCCATCTTTCAAATAATATCAGAAACTTATGCCGAAGCTGATGGTTATTTAAAAGAAAACGATCGGGAACTTACCGCCGCTTTAATACTAATTGGCGGATGGGTAGAGGGAATGCATTTTGCCGTTAACCTGCAAAGCAATCAAAACAATCAAGCGTTAATTAACAGTATTGCCGAACAAAAATATTCCCTTGATAATTTAATCTCCTTAATTGAAGAATATCAAGATAACGCGGCTATTGCTGAGATTTATCCCTTTTTTGAAAAGTTGGTGTTGGTTTACAGCAACGTAACCATTACTCGCGATAAATCAGTAATAGTAACCGATCAGGATACAAAAATTACATCGATTGACAGCGAAACCAATATACAAATTACCAAAGAACAACTTATTGAAATAAAAAACCTAATTGGCGAAATTCGAACAAAAATTGTATCCTAATTCCCGATTTAAACCAAGAATTCAAAAACCAAAACTATGAAAACAGCAAATACATTTATTCTCCTTTTAGGCTTTTTGATAGGAATAAATTCTATTGCAACCGCTCAATGTAAAACGTTTACTAAAAACGACTGCAAACCGCGCCTTGACCCTTATATTTATAATGGCCAATTAAATAGTGCCGTGCTCAATGAGGGGGATATAGCAGAGCTAATGTTAACTTTTTACAGCAATCAGGACTACCGAATTGTGGTATGCGCTGCACCAGAGTTGGGTAAGATTGTTTTCCGTTTGGTTGACGAAAAAGGTCAGGAGCTCTTTACCAGCAAGGACCATGACTTTACTGAGATTTGGGATTTTAGAACAAAATCAACACAACAGTTGGTGGTTGAAGTTAGTGTACCAGAATCAAATTCCGGAGAACTAATAAAAAGCGGTTGTGTATCAATTTTGGTTGGCTTTTTAGACAAACAATAATCGCGTTATATTAAAAAAAAGGAGGTCTCAAAAACAGAGACCTCCTTTTTTTTGTGAGTTACTTTAAATTTGTCGTTCCCGATCCTATCATAGCGCCATCGCAAAAAATATCTACCCGGTAAGTTCCTTCAACCAAGCTCCCTTCTTCCGTATTTTCAAAATAAACGATTGCTTTGGTAGTATTTCCATCATATTCTATTTGACGCACCGCCGAATAAGCAATTTCCTCCCCTTCATACGAAAATACCGGTTGGTTATCCTGAATCAGAATATGTTCACTGGGATTTGTAATCCGAACATATACATTTTTTGTTCCTTTCGCTGCAATCACGTTTTCATCCAACTCGAAAGCAATAGCAAATCGCTTTGTTTTCTTTGCCCTTGTTGTTTCTTTTCCTTTGCTATTTAACGAAAGCATGCTAACATTAATGGCTTTAATAACCGACGCAATGGCAACTTTGTTTGCCGCCTCCTCGTAACGTTCATTCAGTTTTTTATTTTCCTTTTTAGCGGTTGTAATTTGCTTTTTAATTTGAGTGTTTTCTTCCGTCAATTCTATGTTTGCTGTATTGAGGGAGTCAATTTGATGAATGAATCCTTTCATAATATCGCGGAGTGTTTTTAACTCTTTTTTATATTTTTCTATTTGTTCTTTATTGTCGGCTTTTGTGGTGCGCAGCTGATCCATTAATTTTTTTACCCGCTCTTTCTCGCTGCTTAGTTGTTTTGAAATGCTGTCATTCGATGTTTCCAAGCTATTGTAATCATCCAACAGGCTTTGATACTGAAAGGTAACCGTTTCTTTTTCATGGCTAACCTGGGTAAGTTCCACTATTTTTACTTCTGTGGTTTTTTTCTGATTAAAGTAGAGGTATCCAAGTCCCAATACAAGTATTACTAGTAGAATAATGGTTATAATATATCCCGTGTTTTTTCCTGATGCCGAATTGAATTCTTTGATATTATCCACGTTTTTTAAATTTAGTTGTTATTTGGGCACAAATTTATTACTTTTTTACAATATTCAACGGTGTCGAAATCAGCCGGCTGTCACTTAATCTTTCTTATTGATTTAAAATGGCCGTAATTGGTCTTTTGTTTCCCTTATGGTTATCCAGGTTTGCCACAATGGACCCTATCAAAATTTTTGCCTCAATACGTATTGGAACCCGGGCCATATCATCCGAGACCCAAACAGTCATATCCTCTCCCCCATTAAATATGGTTCCCTCAACCAATAATATCGAAAATTTTTGGCACCGGTACCTCTTTGAATCATTGGTTGAAATTTCCTCTTTTCCCAAATAACGCAAATAGAGTGGGTATATTTTATCTTCAATTGCAAGATTGATGGGAATTGTCTCTTTTATTTTCTTGTCTTCAAAGTTTAAATTGCGGCAGGCATAAATTGCGGTGAGCAAATCAAAAACACATTCCTTATTAACAAGGGTGTCTAATTTAAGTGGTTCATCGCCATTTTTAATTTGAGTATAAATTTTGGACGCTTTTTGGTCAAACACATACCTGTTGTATGATTGAACCCCACCTTCGCTGGTTTTTTTTGAAAACCATAACGGGTTTAAGGTTGCAGAATCGGCTTTCGATTCATACCGATCCACAACTTCAAATATCCAGCTATAACTTGGATGCGTTTTGCCAATACTGATAAAATGATACCCTTTTTTTTCATTGTAACTAAGCGGTTCTGTTTTAAATGAAACTCCTGCTGCATTCAGCCAAATAAACCCTAAGTGATAATAAACATGGTAATATGCTTCCTCTCCCGAATTAAAAACTGTATTGTTTACCGTGCATTGCGCGACACCAATGGTTGTGGTAAAAAAAAACATACTGGTTGCTAAAAATAATGCTTTCACTTCAAATCCGGTTTGATTTGCATAACTCTCAAGCTTTTATACATTGAGATCCTTTTTAAATTTTTCAGCAACAAACTCAATGGTTTCAGACAACGGCTTGTATTCAAAATCCAAAAACTCCTTGACCTTTTTACCAGAATAACTATCTTTTATATGAGCGTTGCGATGGGTACTTCTAGTAAAAGTGGGTGTGTTTCCGGATATTTTTCCCCACAACCACAACAATTGCCATGTTGCCGAGGTAATTTGTTTGCTGGCATAATACTTTGGTGCTTTGCTGTTTAAAGCTTCCGCCATTTGAACAAACAATTCCTTGTAGGTAAGGGTTTGCGACGCTAAAACAAACCGTTCCGATTCAATGGGGCTTTCCATCAAAAGAATCATTGCGCGCGATACATCGCGAACATCTACATAACTTGTTGAACCCAGCGTATAAAAGCATTGCCCATTATGTGCCCTTTTAAAAAACTGAGGGCTTCCTTGATTCCACAATCCCGGTCCCAGAATTACCGCAGGATTTACAATGACCGCAGGCAATCCCTCTGCCATTCCTCTCCATATTTCAAGTTCAGAATAATACTTGCTTACTGAATAGGCTGATTTACCACTTGCCGACCAAGGGGTGTTTTCATCAATGGATTGACCAATTATTTTTCCTCCCAGAGCTCCTATGCTGCTCACGTGACAAATCTTCACTGCTTCTTTTGCAAGACACCCGTTTACCAGATTTGCCGTTCCATCCACATTGGTTTCAAAGAGCATTTTTGCATCCGAAGGATTAAAAGAAACGGTTGCAGCACAGTGATAAACTTTAGCTTTTTGAGGTAATACCCGCAATAGGCTTTCCATATCAAGTAAATCACCTTCAACCCATTGAATTTTTTTACTTATTTGTTGAATTTGATTGGTGTAAAAACCCACCATTTGCTCAAATTTAGTGGTTGAAGTTCCCGGCCTGATAAGAGCTATTACCTCTTCGCCCCGCTCAACTAAATCAAAAATTAAACGTGCTCCAACTAAACCTGTTCCTCCGGTTACAAAAACCATGTGCTGCTCTTTTAAAATGAGTTAAAATCGTTGCAAAAATAATTGAAAATAACTAGTTCCCCTTCTGATTTCGTCGTTATATCTACTGGTTAATGAAAATTTAATTCTTTTGTTGATGCCGAACTATAATGTTTGCTATATTTATGATTCTAAATATTTTGTCATGAAAATCTGCATTTATCTTCTAGTAACAATTACTTTATTGATTCAAACCGCATTTGGTCAAAATAGCTACTTTAATACGCTACAGCATGGCGAAAAGCGTTCCTTTTCTCAAAAAATGAGTTTTAAAGCAATCAACAATCATAGTGATTATGATATACTATACCACCGAATATATTGGGAAGTGGATCCTTCCCAATTATATATCAAAGGATCAATTACCTCCTATTTTAAAACGCTAACCAATAGTTTTTCTGCCGTAAGTTTTGATATGATTGCTGATTTAACGCCCGACAGTGTTCTTTATCATAACACAAGAGTGGCCTTTACCCACCAAGCCGATGTGCTTAAAATTAATTTGCTTGCTCCCCTAAATTCCG
>JAIFNJ010000241.1 GCA_020047835.1 Bacteroidota bacterium | reverse complement strand
ACGGTGACAATAAGAAGAACCTTTATTACAACGATTTGCTACCAGAACGTTTTGGAAGGAAACGTTCGTATGCTTTAGGTAAAACTTCAGGAAAAGCAAATATAATCAAGAACCTCGAGGAAATGGGTATTGAGCTGGATGATGCTTCCATGAAAAAAGTAACTCAGCACATCATTGAATTGGGTGATAAAAAGGAAATGGTAACGCGTGAGGACTTGCCATACATAATATCCGATGTTTTAAGGAGTAAAGCCATTGAAGAAAAAATTGAAGTGATAAACTACAACTTCAGTGCAGGAATGGGTCTTAGGCCGGTTGCTTCAGTAAAAATAAAGGTGAATGGAGTAGGAATTTACGAAGAGCATTCGGCCGGTGATGGGCAGTATGATGCCTTTATGATGGCTATAAAAAAGATTTATATGAACCTGAATAAGGGGTTGCCCCGATTGGTGGATTATTCGGTTTCTATTCCTCCCGGAGGTAGAACCGATGCCTTGGTTCAAACCGTTATTACGTGGCATATGGGAAAAGAATTCCGGACTTGGGGACTCGATTCCGACCAAACCATGGCTGCCATTAAAGCAACTATTAAAATGTTGAACTTAATAGAAACTTTTGAATAAAATTGTTTAGTATTTCCTTTTTATTTAAGAAAAGGCTGTCTTAAGAAGAAAGACAGCCTCTTTTGCCTTCAGGTAGTTGATGATTGTTACTTATGAATTTGAAATGACGTATCGATAATTAAATTTGGCTTAAAAGCATTGCCAATATTTTGCCAAGGAACCAGTTTAAAGTTTTGAGTTGAGAGTGAATCTCCGTCATAATTAAAGCCATCTTGGGCTATGAAAAGTCCTTGCGGAAAATTAGATCCCAGACTGACATTTATTACATCAATACCATCAGTTTCTTCTGAACCATCCACCATGCTATCAATTACAGAAAAACTACCAAGGTATTCGTTATTGCCTGAACGGTTAAAAATGGCATAGCTATTATTTCCTTGGCTCGAACCTATTAAATAACCTTGGCCATTTGCTCCATAATAAAGAGTTATACCTTCCATATCATAGGAAATGTTGTGGTTAGCAGTATCAGTATCGGCCACTAAAGTTCGAGTGCTGTCAGCATCGGACTTGGCACTGAATTTCCAAATACCTTTATCTTCTTCTCCAACAAAAAGGTTGCCCAGTTCATCATCGGCTACCATGCCTTCGGGTTGTGAACCTACCCTCATTTTGCGTACTATCTTGCCATCGATCAAATTGTTGGATGTTGCAAAAAGCTCCCACTGTTCTAAAAAGCCATTTTTACCGTTTACAAAAGCATAATGTTTGTTTAGTTGTTTATCATGGTAAAAACAGAACCCATAAACTTCGTCAACCTCTGAATTCAATTTGCGTGCGGTAATGGGCGTAAGTGTACCTGAATCCCGGTTAACCATCATCAAATCAATGGTATTTGTTGTACGGTTGCTTGCGCCAACAATATCAATATAATTACCATTAAGATTAAAATTGTAACGAACATCAATATTGTTTACCCTTCCTACCGGATAAAAGTTGCGTTCCTGGCCATTGAGGTCATAAACGCAAATACCCCGTTTTTTATCAGTTCCAATAATTCGGCTTTCCGAAGGGTTTGTCGAGTTATACCAAATGGAAGGATCATCGGCCGCATCATCATCCAATTGTGAACTCACAGGCGTGGTCTCAATAATAGCGGTAGCTTGAAAAATTGTATCGTAAATATTAATAGATACAACCGATTCAGTATTGTTTTTACAAGCTGAAAAAACTAAAACTAAAAATGAAATAAAATAAACAGTTCTCATCATAAAAATATTTTAAAGGTTAAAAATTGAATTTAATACCAGCCCTCATCCACCAAGAATAATACTCTTGTTTTTTGATGTAATCGGTGGAGCCAATATAAAAAGTTTGAGGTTCATTCGAAAGGTTTATAGCATCAATAAAAAGTTTTAAATGGGGTGTAAAAGAGTAACTAGCCGTAAAATCAAAATGCCAGGCAGCTGCTTCATAAACATCAAGGTCTTTATCGGCACCCAGCTCTTTCAGAAACTTATCATGGAAATTAGCCGATAGTCGGGCATAAAACTTTTTTGAATCATAAAACAAGGCTAAGTTCAACGCATGTTTGGCTTGGCCGGGTAAGGTAATTTTTTCCTCTTCTTCACTATTCATGAGCACATCAATGCCATCGTCGTTGATTTTAACAACAAGATCGGAATAGTTGGCTGATAAACGCTTTCCAATAAAGGCTTCGGAGTAGGTAAACGAATAATTGGAATAGATTCCAAAATCCTTTAAAAAGCCACTAAATCGAAGAAATTTGGATTGAAACTGGAATTCGGCGCCATACACAATGGCTTCATTTCCATTAATAGCTGAGTTAATTTCGTAAAGGGGATTGGTTAAGGTATCTTCGTGAGCTAAAATGGTATAATAGGCTACAAAATTGGTAATTTGCTTGTAATAAACCCCAGCCGACAATATGCCATTGCCGTTAATATATCGTTCAACCATAGCATCAAAATTAATAGCTTCGGGATACTTTAAATCTGGGTTTCCATAGCGAACCTCATCGCGCTCTTGCTCCTTGTAAGGCAGAATATCATCGAAGTTGGGACGTGAGAATGTCTTAGTTACCGCTCCGCGCATGTTTAACCGGTTATCGAAACTATATTTTATTTGTACTTGTGGTAATAAAAACCGGTGGCTCCGGTTATCCGTTATATCGGTCAAAGAGCTATAATAGCCGGTGCGGGTTGTTATTAATTCTTTTCCTTTATATGCTATGTTGGTTTGTTCGTATCGCAAACCGGCAATTACCATTAATTTATCGAAGTCGTGATGAAACATTCCATAGGCGGCATAAATATCTTCCGATGCGCTGTAGTCGGAGGTGTTTGATTCTTTCTTCGATTCGGTTGATCCTTTATCGCCATATATGAAAAGGTGTGGGTAGAAGTTGTAAAAATCGCGCATTTCAGTGGCAGCAGGCATATATTCCATTACATATCCGGCGTTGAGCAAATTTCCCTCATAATAACCATTACTTACACCGGGCAAGGTCAGATCGGCCCCAAAATCGGCGGATGGATACTGATTCCAATCTTGGCGGTATTTTTTAAACGATTGGGCGGTAACATCCCGCTCCTTGGTTTTGAAACGCACTTTCCCCCCAAACTTAAAATAACCGGTGTTCTTTTCATTGAGTAAATAGGGAATTTTAAAATTTAATTTTCCCCCAATATTTTGGTCCGTAACTAAGCTCGATTTCAGTAATAAACGGTCGAATTCATAGTTGGCATAATCGGTCGCTATGGAGTCGTCAATAGCGCTTGGGAAAACAACATACGGGTAATCGGAGTCTTTTCTTGAGATTTTTATTTTAAGTGCCTGCCCAGGATTCTCAAATGCAGCTTCCAATCGGTCAGGTACTTCCTCTTTAGCCAGAGAATAATTCGCTTCATAATCTGCTTCAAATGCATCAAACAGGTGTGTGCCCCCCATATTAAATGTGTTGAGGGTTTGGTTTTGTTTGCGGGCTTTAACATCGTGTTCAACGCTGCCATATAAATAATTGTCCATGGTTACGGCATCTTCAAGTCCATAAATCTTACGATACCTTACTTCATCATCCACAAATTTATTAAACATTGCCCTGAAATATATCTGGTGGCTTGGGTTAAATTGGTAGTCAACAGTGGCGCTTAAGCCAGTTCTGGTTCGGGTGGTAATATAGTTTTTAAGCTGAAATTCTTGATACTGCAAATAATAATTGTCTTTTCCAGAAGTGGTATCGCCCCAAAATGGTCCTTTAGCATAATCAAATTCCAACCCTTCGGAACCCTGATTGTTAATATAGTGCGTAGCATTAATCTGAAAGCCCAGTTTATTCTGGCGCTGACCATAGCCAAACTGAAAATTACTATTGTTGGTGCCCTGAAGCGCATTATATCCTAATGAGGCTGTTAAATCAATTTCAGCTTTTTCGCTTTGTGCTTTTTTTGTCACAATGTTTACAGAACCTCCAATAGCGTCGCCATCCATGTCTGGAGTCAAAACTTTGCTAATTTCAATATTCTCAATTTGGTCAGCAGCTATGATATCCATTCCAACATACCTCACTCCTCCTTCAGGAGATGGAATTTGTTCGCCGTTAATATTAAAATTGGTTAGTTCAGGTGGAGTACCCCGCAGTTGGATGTACTTGCCTTCGCCCTGATCGCGAACCACTGTAATACCGGGAATGCGCTGCATGGCTTCAGCAGCGTTCACATCGGGAAACTTTTCAATTTGTTCCGATGATACCACATTTTTAATGTTTTCAGCATTTTTTTGAGCCATAAAAGCCTTAGTTTCCCCCTTGGTAGTTGCAATTACTTGAACTTGATTCAAATTAATTGATGATGGTTTAAGCTTTAAAGTCACTTCGTTTTTGCCTCTCGATTTAAATTCGTATTTAAATATAAGGCTATCATAACCTAAATATGTCACCCTAAGATCGACAATTTCACTTTGAATCTGGCTAAGGGCAAAAGTACCATCCAAATTCGACGTAGTGCCTTTCTGGGTTCCTGCAATCCAAATATTGGCACCAACCAGCAGTTCCCCTGATTGGGCATCCATCACTTTTCCGGTAAGTGTAAAATAACTTTGGGAATAGCTTTTTTGAATATTGATTATAAGAACAAAAGAAAAATAAACAAAGTATTTTATTGACATATAGAAAAATAGGTGACAATTTATAGATACTTATAATGCTTAGAAATGCCTGACAAGTATAATTGAACCTGTCAGGCATGCTATTTTACTAAAAACTAAATTTATTCAACACGTATTTTTTGCGAATAAATAGTGTTGTTTTGTTGAACCGTAACTATGTACAACCCATTTATAAGCGCAGATATATCAATTTTATCATGAGCTTCCATTGTTTGGTTTAAAACCTGAGAACCACAAACATTATAAATAGATAGGTGAGCCGATTCATTCGAAGGCAATTTTATACTGATGCTGTTCGATGCCGGATTTGGGAATATTTCTAGCGATTGAGCCACCTTGCCATTTGTTTTAATTGCTGTACCAAGATTATAGTTGATAACCAATTTAGGTACCCGCTCGGAATGATTTAAACCATCACCGCCATCTTCAGGATCTGATATATTCTCAAACGATTCAAATTCGCGGGCACTTTCAAATTCAGTAGCTCCTTGTTCATCAGTTCCCATAAGGAATAAAGCCAATGCGTTTCCTGAAGCCCATCCATCGCGGTTTACAATTTCCTGTACAATACTTTTAATATCGATGGTTTTGTGTGAAGTCCATAAACCCCATTCCTCGCTAACAGTCCAGCGAACTTTTGCTGTAGTTTTGGTGCGAGCGGTTAAAAGGGCATCTTCGCTGAACATGGCAGCATTGTCGGCAGCTTCGCCGGTAATATCAATCAGAGCAACATCTTCAGCACTTTTAGCCTCGTGTGATACTAATTCAACATAAGCTGCTTCAATAATAGCTCCTTTGGGGATAGTAATATTTTGGAAGCGTAATCCAGTAGTCAATACATTAAAGTCTTCTGGATCGCCTTCCCAACCAGCATCTAAGTCATCATCAATCATTGAGTCCATTTCATCGTTTTCTTGTTCAGCATCATCATATGATACATTTATGGTAATGGTATCTACCACATTACCTTCTTCATCTTCTACTTCAATTTCAGCCGTTCCGGTTTTAATAATAGGCACAATTAAAGTGGCTGATTCAGCTGTATAATAAACAACCAATTTAGGTACCCGCTCTGGATGGTTCAATCCATCACCACCATCTTCTGGATCCGAAATATTTTCAAAAGATTCGAACTCACGGGCATTTTCAAATTCAGAAGCCCCTTGTTCATCGCTACCTTTTAATAAAATACCCAATGAATTACCGAAACTCCAACCTTCGCGGTTCACCAGTTCCTGTATTATTGATTTTATATCGGCGCTTTTATGGTTAGTCCATAAACCCCATTCTTCTGCTATAGTCCATTTAACGGATGTGGTTGTTTGGTCATAGCTGGTCAATAGTTTATCTTCAGTAAACATTGCAGCATTGTCGTAAGCTAGTCCTGATAAGTAGATTATAGCAACATCTTCGGCACTTTTAGCTTCGTGCGATGTAACTACTATAAATGCCGAGTCAATAACCGCACCTTTAGGGATGTTTACATTCTGAAATCTCAACCCAGTGGTAAGCACATTCAAGTCTTCCGGATCGCCTTCCCAACCAGCGTCTAGGTCATCGTCAATCATGGTATCCATTTCATCATTTTCCTGTTCGGCATCATCAAACGAAACGCTTATGGTTACGGTATCAATAACAATTCCTTCATCGTCTTCGATTTCAATGTCGGCTACACCTGTTTTAACAATAGGAACTTCAATTTTAACATTCTGTCCCACAGCCATAAAACTTGTTATAACTGTAAATAAAATAAGAGGTAATAATTTTTTCATATCCATTAAATTTAAGTTTTGCATTTTTCAGTTCTCAAAATTAGATACGCCTGTTCCATCAATCAATAGTCAAAAGCAAAGTGTGCCCATAGTCATTTTAACTATAGATTCATAAAGTATTGATAATTAGCTATTTTAGTTTCTGTTTTACGATGGGTAGCTGAAAAAATTAGGATTGACTTAACACTACGATAAATAATTAAGGTTGGGTTAACATTGTGGTAATATGCAATGCTATTTTATTCATCAAATTGCATTTAAAATTAAAAGGGTATCGAAAAAAAATTTACATGCTCCAAATAATAATAGCCGACGATCATGCCGTAGTTCGCACCGGATTGCAGTTTATATTTGATGCAACCCATATTGTAATTCTTGATATTACTATGCCCGGACCTGATGCCTTTGACATATTGGAGCAAATTAAAAATCAATATCCCAAAATGCCAGTTGTAATATTTACGATGAACAGCGATCGTAATTTTGCATTACGTATGTTCAAAAAAGGAGCTGATGCCTTTATAAACAAAGAGTCGTCGCCGGATTTGCTATTGCAAGCAATTAGAACCGTAGCTCAGGGAAAGAAATTTCAAACTCAGGAGCAAATTGAAATGATAATGAATCATATTTCAGATAAAAATACAACTCAAAACTCTCGCCACGATTCGCTTTCTGATCGGGAATTTCAAATCTTATGTATGTTGGCTTCGGGAATGAAAAAGTTGGAAATAGCCAGTAATTTATCCATAAGCAAGAATACGGTTAACAACCACCGAAACAATATTATGAAAAAGATGGAATTTGAGACCACTGCCGATTTAACCCGTTACGCTTTAAATAACCGATTGATTGGTTAATTATACTATCATGAAATCAGTATTTCAAATGCTTCTTCTTTTTTTGTGTGTTTCCCAATTCACAGGTGTGGCCCAAGAAAATAGTGAAATAAAACAATTGAAGGAATTGGCGAAAACGGATTTAAAAAGAGCTGAGGCTTTATTAAATGGAATGCTTGCTAACAAAACACTTAAATTAACTCCCAAAGATTCAGTTGAAGTTATTTTTTATAAAGCTTATATCTTAGTTAACTTAGGGTATGTTGATTCTGCTTTAATGCAATTTAATCATTGCTTAATTCGTGCTGAAAAAATTCATCAAAACCATTTAAAGGTTCTTTGTCAATGTGAGATAGGTAACATTTACTACAATTGGGGAAACTATGAAAAAGCATTGCAATATTTTTTGAAATCGCAGAAGGAGAGCCTAATTATGAACGATGCCATTTGTCAGGCAGAGGCCCTCAATTATATTGGAAAATACCATCATTCCTTGGGTAATTTCGATAAATCGTTGGAATATTTCAACAGTGCTCAACTATTAGCCAAAAGGCATCAAATGATTGATTTACAAGCTACCTTAAATGCGAGTATTGGAAAATATTATGAGAGTCTTGGTAATTACGATGTAGCTCTCACATGGTATTTAAGTGCTCTCCGGTTAAAAGACAGCCTGAATAATCGCATGATTATGGGAACAATTTATAACCACTTAGGGAATCTTTATCAGGCAATAGGGAATTTTGAGCAAAGTCTGGCTTATCAGAAATTAGGGCTCGAAGAGCGTATTCAACTTGGTTATGTTGAAGGCATTAGCAAATCGTTTAAAAATATTGGGGAAGTGTATCTCGATTTAAAACTTCCCGACACAGCTATGATTTATTTTACAAAAGCTCTCCAATTTGCCAATGATTACAGCCGTACCCGCAACTATTGCTTTCAAGCCTTGAATTTATCCTCACACATGGGTTACGATAAAGGATTTATTCAGGCAAATTATATTATTGGGCAGTCGTTTTATTATGAAAATCAATTAGAAAAGGCGGAAACATTCTTTATTCGAAGTTTGCAAAATGCTTTATTGAATGGAATGAAAGAGGAAATCTGCGATAACAGTTTTTTACTTTATCAATTAAACCAGCAACTTGGTAAAACTGATAAAACGCTGGAATATTTGAAAAAATACTATGAAACTAAAATGGAAATAGTAAACGAGCAAACAACCAATCATTTGGCTGAATTGGAAGTTGGTTATGAAATGGAGCAAAAAGAAAAAGCTAACGAATTGTTGAGGAAACAAAATGAGATTAATACACTAACCATTGCCCGTAAGAACGGATTTATTACATTGATTTCCATCATTCTGGGGTTAACTTTAATTGCCATCAGTGCCTTTTACCTTAGTTTTAAGTCAAAGCAAAAAGCCAACAGACAATTGGCTCTGTTAAATACCGAAATTATTAGTCAAAACCGCAAACTTACCAAGTTGAATGAGCAATTGAAACGGGTGAATCGCGAAAAAGATAATTTTTTCTCCATTATTGCCCATGAGGTGCGAAACCCACTATGGTGGTTCCGGAATTTGGCAGAAACCCTTTCGGAAAACTACGACACAATGCCAAAAGATAAGTTAGGAAAGGCCATTCAGTCGCTCGATGAATCAGCCAAAAACTCTTTTCACCTGATGGATAATTTGTTGCAATGGTCAAAGTCGCAATTAAATCGGATGTCATTTAATCCACAAGAACTTAATTTAGCTGAACTTATCGATGAAAATATAAAACTTTGGAAAACAGCGGCTACATATAAAAGTATTCAAATAAATATAGATACCGACCCCAAATTAAGGCTTTTTGCTGATCGTGACATGATAAATACCTTAATCAGGAACTTGCTCTCCAATGCCATAAAATATACCCATGTGAACGGAACCATCGAAATTAAAGCAAATCAACTGGAATCATCCATTCAACTGACTATTAAAGATTCCGGAATTGGAATTAGTAAAGCCAACCTTAAAAAATTATTCGATCCCAATCATCAATTCTCCACTCTTGGCATAATGCAGGAAAAAGGTTCTGGAATTGGATTAAAACTTTGTAAAGATTTTATTGAATTAAATAGGGGTACTATTGAAGTAGAAAGTACTGAAAATCAAGGCACTCTCTTTCGTTGTGTTTTCCCAATATAGATTCGGGGTTTTGGTTGGGAATTTGATATTTCCGCATATAAAATATAAGTATTTTCAAACAAGCACTGGCTTATTCAACCCTAAACCATTGGGGTTGTTGTAAATCATTTACACTATATTCTATTTTAATAGAATTATGTATCAACCTAAATACGCTGGATAAACTAAGTCATTTTTTTAATTTAGCACTTTAGGAATGCATCCAATGACTTAATTTCAAACCAGAAAAAGTTAAAATTGTGCCATTGAAATAAAATAGTCATCATCAAACAATAATTCTTTTTCTGATGGTTGTATTTTAATGTTAGTCAATTCATAAGTGAAGACTGTTTCACCAATTTTTTGACTTTCTATAAAAATTAATTCGGGATTGGGAAGATTATAAAACAACCCTAACTTTGAATTCTTTTGTTTACTAATAGTTGATTCCATAACTGTTTATTTAAGAGGTTTTTATTTGTAATTGTTCACATATTATTTAATTCTATTCTTGTGAAAACCGATGCAATAAGGTTTCGTCTTTTATCTCTTTTGATAAGTTTTGGATGGTAGCTAATGGAACATCCAATAAATCCAGGATGATCAATCCATCCAGGGCATTGTTAAATAGCGGGTCAATATTAAAGGCAATAATTTTGGCATTCAATTTAAGGTACTTTTTAAGCAATACGGGTATTTTATAATTTTCAAATTCAATATCAGAAATCATGGAATCAAGCTTATTCAGGCTGTTATTAGTGTTCTCAACCAATACATCCAAATCATATTTCATTTTAGGCTTATACGCATTGCGGGGTTTGAATAGTAACGCAAGTTCCTTATGAAAAAAATTCTCCATTACAAATTTGATGATTAATCCTTTTGAGGCTTTGCTATAATTGTTACTTATGCTTACTGGTCCAATCAAATAGCGGTATTCTGGATTTTTTAGTAAAAAATATAGAATTCCTTTCCACAATAGAAATAACGATAGTGGTTGCTTTTGATAGGCCGGAACAATAAAGGATCGTCCCAGTTCAATTGTTTGGTTCAAAATACTACCGGCATCGCTATGAATGCGGAACAGACTCTGAATATAAAACCCTTTGATACCGAATTGTTGCATAATTTCATTGCCCTTTCCAACCCGATAGGCCCCAACCAATGCATGGTTTTCGTTGTCCCAAATAAATAACTGCTGATAATAAAGGTCAAACTCATCCAAATCAATGGAGCGATTGGTTCCTTCACCCACTTGTCGGAATGTAATTTCACGTTCGCGGCCAATTTCTTGCATCATAAGTGGCATCTTTTTCGAAGGGCTGCAAATTACACTATAGGTTCCGCTATCGAACAATGAATAATCTTTTTTGATTAGTTCTACTTCATTCATTAAATCAATTCTTGATGCAGGAGGTGCAATAGGCTCTTGCTTTTTTGATTTTTTAAATCGAGGCACAAAATATTTTGGTACCTCAATAGGTGAACCTAAACAATACACTTTTGAACGCAAAAACCGACCAAACTTATCAATATTATTGAAATTCATTTGGTCTTCAATACTTATTGGAGCACCTATCCTTAGCTTA
>JAIFNJ010000219.1 GCA_020047835.1 Bacteroidota bacterium | reverse complement strand
ATTGGTAAAGGTCGCCAAATGCAAAGGCATCGCTGCTACTGGTTGCTGCCTGCGTTGCCCCTAAGTTACGGTCCATCCAAATTTTACCGGTTATGGGGTTCGTTACTTCCACAACCGTAGTAGATGTTTTAAAGCTTAATTCATTTCCATAGGCTGTGCCTACTGAATTGGTGGCATACGATCTTACGTAATAGGTTGTATTTGAATTCAACCCCGTTAAAAAACTTGCAAACTGCCCTGCTAAATTACCGTTGAGGGTAAAGTTATCGGCCAGGGTAGGATTAGGGCTTGTACTATAAACAACTCCTTTTACGGTAACAATATCCGATCCTTCATTGGGCACTTCACTTTCGATGGTTGCAGTTGAATCAGTTACATTCATAAAGTATAATGTAGTAACAGTGGCCATTTTTCCATCCTTGATGCAACGCACTGAGAATCCGTTTGACCGATAAGAACTGTAAGCATAGGCATTACCACTGTTCACATATAAGGTATATGAAAGCACTCCGTCGGTATTACTGCTCCAGTAGTACCCTGATAATCCAAGGTCAGCAATTGAGCCATCTGAATTCGCACGATAACCCGCTAGCGGAAGTTTCAAATTAGAGGCAAAGGCTCCGGTTGCATCAAGTGAACTCCAACTGTTTATTTCGTCATTCAGTTCTGTTCCGGTTGGAATCCTATAGTTATTAGGACAGGGGTTGTTTATCCCATTCCATCCCTGCCATAAACTATCGTTCTGAAGTGTTCGCCAATCACCAGGATAATCCGTCACTTCAATAAAATCAGCGTGTCCAGGTGTATCTGAACTTGATAAAGTGGCTGTTGTGTTTGATGTTCTAATTTCATGCCCATCCGTGTCACGACCCCATTGATAAAGATGACCAAAGGAGGCTGTATCATTAATGCTATCGGCAGCATGAATGGCTCCTAAATTTTTATCCATCCAGATTTTTCCGGTTGTTGGATTATAAACTTCACCAGGCAATATTCCTGTTGTGTTTATAGTGTCCTCATTGCCATAAGCTGTTCCTAAGCTGTTAGTAGCATAGGCTCTAACATAATAAGTGGATTCCCAGGATAAACCGGATAGGTTGCTGGTAAAACTGCCGGTACCGGTACCATTGGATGTAATACTATCTGCCAAGGTAGGATTACTATTTACACTATAAACTACGCCCCTGGCTGTTATTGGGTATCCACCATCATTGGTAACTTGGCCCCCTGTAGTGGCGTATTGGTCAACTGTATTGTAAGGATTGGTTGTAAAAACAGAAGGAATACCGCCTTTAATACATCGTACAGTAAAACCAGCGCTTCGAACATATATATTTGTTAAAACGTAAGAGCTTGAGAAGTTAATACCACTGGAGCGTCCATAGGGATTAACATCGAAATCACTACTCCAGTAGTAACCCTCTCCGTTTAAATTCACGGTACCGTTAAAAGCATCGTGATAACCCGCAGTAGTTAGTTTTAAAGGAGATGCAAAAGCTCCATTATTATCTTGGGAAGTCCAGCTAGCAGCTTCAGCAGTTAATTCTGCAAATGATGGAATTTTGAATCCGGCTGGACAAGGGTTATTTACTCCATTGACCCCTTGCCATAAATTATCATTTTGTGGTGAACGCCAATCGTATGGTGAACTAGTAGTATATATAAAATCATCATAAGTAGGAACATCCACACTGGAAAGTGCAGTGGTTGAGCTTGAAGTCCTAATTTGATGACCATCGGCTCCCCGACCCCATTGGAAAAGGTATCCATACGAAAGTGAGTCAGTGCTGCTTATTGCTACACGGGTGGCGCCTAAATTGCGATCCATCCAAGTTTTACCGGTTAATGGGTTAAGTACTTCCCCTTCCAAAGCTGAAGTTGTAAATGTACTTTCTGCACCATAATTTGTACCCACACCATTTGTAGCGTAAGATCTAATGTAATAAATGGTTGCAGGTGTTAACCCTTCCAAATAGATAGCAAAACTCCCGGTTCCTGTTCCACTGGACCATATTCCATCATTGATAGCTATGGTTGGGTTTGAAGATTTTCGAACAACAACACCTCGCGCAGTAATGGCATCACCACCATCTGAAGTAACATCACCACCGCTTGCAGCTGTTGACGAGGTAATTCCGGTTGTAGCTGTTGTGGTTAGAGTTGGCAATGCAACTAACGTATTGAACGACAATTCGTTGCCAAAACTTGTTCCAACGGTATTCGTTGCATACGCCCTCACATAATAAGCAGTGTTTGGGATTAATCCGGTCATACTGCTTACAAAAGTTCCAATTCCAGTGCCGTCAGCTGTATAATTATCGACAAATGTCGGATTGGGACTAATTCCGAAAACAATGCCTCTGGCTGTAATAGCGGCTCCTCCATCAAAAGTTATGTTGCCACCCGTAGAAGCATCTGTCGAAGTAATCCCCGTTATGGTTGTTGTTGTTAAAGTAGGCAAATCAACCAAGGTGGTAAAGCTCAATTCGTTACCATAAGCAGTTCCTGAACTGTTTGTGGCATAAGCCCTCACGTAATACGTTGTATTTTGGGTTAATCCGATAATACTACTTGAATAACTTCCTGTTCCGGTACCATCGGAAGTAACGTTATCGGCTAAAGTTGGGTTTGGATTAATGCCATAAACCACTCCTCTTGCGGTAATGGGTCCACCTCCATCAAATGTTATGTTACCCCCACTTGTTGCCGATGTAGAAGTAATACCCGTGATGGTTGTTGTTGTTAAAGTAGGCAAATCAACCAAGGTGGTAAAGTTCAATTCGTTACCATAAGCGGTTCCTGAACTATTTGTGGCATATGCCCTTACATAATATGTTGTATTTTGGGTTAATCCAATCAAACTACTTGAATAGGTTCCTATTCCGGAACCATCTGAAGTAACGTTATCGGCTAAGGTTGGGTTTGGATTAATGCCATAAACCACCCCTCTTGCGGTAATGGATCCACCTCCATTAAATGATATATTTCCACCACTTGTTGCCGATGTAGAAGTTATACCTGTTATGGATACTGTTGTTAGGGTAGGTAAATCAACCAAGGTGGTAAAGCTCAATTCGTTACCATAAGCAGTTCCTGCACTGTTTGTGGCATAAGCCCTCACGTAATACATTGTATTTTGGGTTAATCCCATAATACTGCTTGAATAGGTTCCTAATCCGGAACCATCGGAAGTAACGTTATCGGCTAAGGTTGGGTTTGGATTCAGGCCGTAAACCACTCCTCTTACAGTAACTGCTGAACCTCCATTAAATGTTATATTTCCACCACTTGTTGCCGTTGTAGAAGTAATACCCGTTATAGTTGATGTTGTTAGGGTAGGCAAATCAACCAAGGTGGTAAAGCTCAATTCGTTACCATAAGCGGTTCCTGAACTGTTTGTGGCATAGGCCCTTACATAATACGTCGTATTTTGGGATAATCCGAAAATACTACTTGAATAGGTTCCTATTCCGGAACCATCGGAAGTAAGGTTATCGGCTAAGGTTGGATTGGGGTTAATGCCGTAAACCACTCCTCTTGCAGTAACGGCTCCTCCACCATCAAATGTTATATTTCCACCACTTGTTGCTGTTGTTGATGTAAGTCCAGTAATAGTTGTGGTAGTTAAGGTGGCTATATCCACTAAAGTGGTAAAGCTCATTTTATCCCCGTAACCGGTAAGTCCTTCTGCACTGGTGGCAAAAGCTCTTACTTGATAGGTAACTCCCGGGGTAAGATTTTGCATGAGCAATCCCGAAAAATCTGCAGCTGATGCTGGTATTTCGTTTACTTTGCCTGCAATGGCCGGATCAGAAAAATCAATTTCGATACCAAGGTAACCTGTCTGATTATAAATAATGCCCACTTCTATAATGGCAACATTATTACTGTCAGTCACGGCTCCGCCGCTTATTGCTGTAGCTTTTGTAATACTGCTTACACTGTCCGTGCTTACTCTTGGAGCTATAGCTAGGGTTGTTGTCACAACCGTTCCTAAATCAGAAACATTGAATAATTCAACAGGAACAGAATCTTCAGAATATCCTGAAACGCTAAATCCATCGGGTAAGGATTTACTAAAAGGATCGTTTTTTATATAAATATCGGTACTTTTTGGCTGAACCTGCAAAATATCAAAAGTTCCGCCTGCTTTGTTCGATGTACGTCCCGAAACGGCAAAGCCACCGCGGGTTGCTTTGGCTGCCGTTTCATTTACAAATACCTCTGTTAAATTTGGAGTAATTTTGAGTATATCATCACCAGCTCCTTTATTCGAGGTTCGGCCGGAAACGGCAAAACCACCCCGGGTGCCTTTTACATTATCAGCTTCTATAAAGAATTGCGTGGAATCAGTATTGATTTTCAAAATTTCAGAGTCTCCCTTATTGGAAGTTCTGCCCGAAACGGCAAACCCTCCCCGGGTGCCTTTGGCAGAAGTCGTATCAACAAAAAATTCCGTTAAACCCTGTGTAATCGCTAGCATTTCATAGGTTTCTCCTTTGTTCGATGTTCTCCCTGAAACGGCAAAACCACCCCGAGTTGATTTGGTTTGCGAAGAATCCACATAAAAAATAGTTTGCTCAGGACTTACCACAATTAATTCCTCCGATAAATTACTGGTATCAAGGGTATTAATGGTAAAACCGGTATTGGACGCATTATCTAATATTACTTTAACATCATTTTCATTGATAGAAAAAACAGCTTTTCCTGTAGAGTTTTTCACTTCAAATAATGGGTCGGCAGACTTTTTATTTATAGGTGCCCTAACCTGCAAAAGTGAAGTTGGACTAACCGTGCCAATACCTACCTTATTTTTGGTGGACACAGTTAATGAATCATCAGTCCATGAGGAATAGCCTGAAGGACCGGAAAGGGATTTAACAAAATCGGTTTCCGTTCCGGAATTACCCAGCGATAACCATACTTGGTAAGCCGTTAATCCAGTTGGTCCTTGCGGACCTACTAATGAATCCATGTATTGCTCTTGGGATCCACTATTGCCAAATGATAGCCAAAGTTCATACGCCGAAAGTCCTGAAATTCCTTGTGTTCCTTTCAAAGAATCAATATACTGTTCTTCAGTACCGCTATTTCCTAATTTCAACCAGGCTTCATAAGCCGATTCTCCCTTAATGCCATTCTCTCCTTTTGGTCCCGTTATGGAATCGATATATTGTTCTTCAGTACCGGTATTTCCCTGTTCAAGCCATTCTTGGTAGGCTGATTTCCCGGGGTTGCCTGAAAAAGCATAATTGGCATAAGGAACAGAAACCAACTGTGAAGTTCCCATTTCAATAAAGGACTCTGTATTGGTGGCATCATATTCAACTTTTAGAAAATAATTGGAAGTTGACCAATCAATTGCATCAAAAATACCTGAACCTACTACCCCCTGACCTATTACTAAGTTAACTAATCCAAAATTATTGGTTTTCGGACTAAATGTTTCTGCATAAACGATGGTTCCATTAAAGCTTCTCTGTATAATACTAATACGCATTTGAATGTCTTTATTAACCACTATTTCGCCATCCGCATTGCGTATAACCGACTGATAATTAAACCCTTTTGGGGTTTGTGCCAATAAGGTAATAATTCCGTAATAGACAAGTAAACTAAAAAATAATAGTTTTTTCATGATAGGTATTTGTTACTATATTTTTTCCAATAATATTTTTTCATTCGTTGGATTTATTTAGCCGAACAGAAGTTATACTTTGCAAATAAAAACACTCCAATTTGCTCAATTCCTATTGTTACCAAGTTCCCCAAAAGGTAATTCCGCAAATAAAACGAAGCAGTTTCATGAATAAACAGCCATGTTCCAATACGCTTTTCGGTTGCAGTAATCATTATTTTTTAAAAATTTTGAACGATTTTACTGATTCCTTTTCTTTTATAATCCTCAAAAAATAAGTGCCCTGGGTAAGACTTAAGAATGAAACCTTCATTGATTTTGCGGTAAACTTAACCTTTTCAATGGCATCACCTTTTGGCCCAATCAATTGATACTCAAAATCAGAAAATTCAGGTACATCTAAATCAACCGTAACAAAATCGTTGGTGGGATTTGGATAAACAATAACGCTAAAATCAACACCTATGGGATCATCTATTGCTGTTATGTTCAAAAGTGATTGTTGAAAACCCTGCGTAAGTATGTTACTTTCTGTAATTAGCGTTTGTATGGCTAATTCACCCATACTCCAGCTCAATGAATTCTGGCTGTTTTGGTAAACTCCCCCCGCAGTATTTATAATTTGTTGTCCGTTAAGTGTGGTTGCAACTAATGCAACTAAACATACCAAGTTAATTTTTAAATTTTTCATTCGTTGCTTTTTTATTTAGTCGCCGTTGTGAATGTTTTAATTGGCCCATAACCTGTCAACCCTTCGGCATTGGTCGCAAAAGCCCTTACTTGGTAGCTTACTCCCGGTGATAGGCTATTCATTACCAACGATGGAAAATCGGTAGCCAAAGCTGGGTTACCAAATACTTGGCCTGCTACACTAGGAATTGAAAAATCAATAGTAATGTTAAGATCACCTGTTTGGTTGTAAATAATCCCCACTGCCGTAATTGCAACATCATTGCTATCGATAACAGCGCCACCACTATAAGCTTTTGTTTGCGTGATGGTGGTAACATCGTAGGTATTTACTTTTGGAGCTACCGAAAGTGATGTATTTACAATGGTTCCTAACTGCGATACGGAAAATAATTGGGTAGGATCAAAACCTTGGTTATACCCTGAAATTGTAAATCCGTCAGGAAACGATTTGCTGGTGGAATCTGCTTTTATATAAATATCAGTGCTTTTGGGTTGCACATGCATAATATCAAAAGTTCCACCCGCTTTATTCGATGTACGTCCCGATACAGCAAAACCACCTCGCGTTGACTTGGCTGCTGTTTCACTAA
>JAIFNJ010000225.1 GCA_020047835.1 Bacteroidota bacterium | reverse complement strand
TTAAAGAGCGAAAAGTTTTTAATTAATAGTTATTTGTGATTTTGAAAGGGCAATTAAGCAAAGAACAGATTGTAAAAAATAAATAATTCCACATTTATTTATTTGGAATATTTGGTTGGGAAGGTTGGAACTTTAATTGAAAACTAAAAGCTACCCAGTTGATTTTTGTACTATCTTTGCACACTTGAAAAAAAGAATATGAGCCGGTGGGAACAAAAAATATCTAAACGAAAGCTTCGGAGTTCATATTTGACCTCTATAATTAGTATTTCGCTGGTATTGTTTATTATTGGTATCATGGGGCTTTTGTTGCTGAATGGACAAAAACTTTCACGCCATGTAAAAGAAAATATCGGTTTCACCGTTATTCTTGAGAATACTATTAGAGAAGTAGATATGATTCGTTTGCAAAAAAATCTCGATGCATCCAATTACGTGAAATCAACAGAATATATAACTAAAGAAAGAGCTGCAAAGGAACTTCAAGAAGAATTGGGAGAGGATTTTATTAACTTTTTAGGATACAATCCATTGATGCCATCTATTGAAGTCCGCTTATTTGCTGAATATGCCAACTTAGATAGCGTAAAAAAAATTGAACAAATAATTATGAGTTACCCTCAAGTCAAAGAGGTTTCTTATCAAAAATCATTGGTTGAAATTGTTAACAAAAACATAAAAAAAATAAGCTTGGTCTTATTTGCTTTTAGCGGTTTGCTATTGTTGATATCCTTGTCACTGATAAACAATACCATTCGTTTATCAGTTTATGCACGGCGTTTTTTAATAAAAACGATGCAATTAGTTGGAGCCACTCACCGTTTTGTGCGGGCTCCATTTATTGCAAAAAGCATAACTCACGCCCTTTACAGTATTTTTATTACCTACATTTTATTGGGTGGGGTTATTTATTTGATTGAAGTTCAACTGCCTGAATTAGCAATTTTAAATGATATTGACACCATTGCCCTATTATTCGGTTGTGTTTTTATTATTGGAATGGCTATGGTTTATGTTTCAACTTGGTTTGCAGTTAACAAATACTTGCGATTGCGAAGTAGCGATTTGTATTTTTAAATATATCTAGACACTATGAGTACCCTTAAAGAAAACAGTAAAGTGGATTTTGCTTTAGAAAAAAGCAATTATATCTTAATGGGAATTGGTTTAGCCATTATTATTTTGGGTTTCATTCTTATGGCTGGCGGTAAGTCTAACGATCCAAAAGTATTTAATGAGTCCATGTTCAATTTTCAACGGATAACATTGGCTCCAATGTTAGTTTTTGGTGGATTTGTTTTTGAAATTTATGCCATTCTTAAAAAGCCAAAATCAAATTAATTATCATTCAAAAAATTAGGTAATGTGTTATTTCTTGATTTGACGCAAGAAAAAGTAGATGTCATGTCAATTCACTAGATTAAATTCATGGTTACAGAAGATTTTAAAAACATTGATTTTCAAGAAGGGAAACTAATTCTTATTGATAAACCTTTAGAATGGACATCGTTTGATATTGTGAATAAAGTAAGGTACCTAATTAGTAAAAAATTACAGATTAAGAAAATAAAAGTTGGACATGCCGGAACCTTAGATCCATTGGCAACTGGGTTACTCATTGTTTGTACCGGAAAATTTACCAAATTGATTGAAACCTATCAGGGGCAAGAAAAAGAATATATTGCAACTATTAAGCTAGGTGCAACAACACCCTCTTTTGATAGGGAAACGGAGGAAGATAACATTTATGAATGGAGTCATATTACATTAGAAGCGTTGAATCGTGTGATACCTTCTTTCATTGGGGAGATTGATCAAGTTCCTCCTGTTTTTTCAGCAAAAAAAATCGACGGAAAAAGATCGTATGAGTCGGCTCGAAAAGGATTGGATATTGAACTTAAACCCAATAAGATTGTAATCTATAGTATTGAAATTATTAAATTTGAACTTCCCATGGTCACAGTAAAGCTGGTTTGTAGTAAAGGAACTTATATTCGATCATTTGCTCGGGATTTAGGTGCTGCATTACAAAGCGGAGCTTACTTAATTGATTTACGCCGAACAAAAATTGGTGAATTCTCTGTTGAAAATGCTCAAGGAATTAAAGAATTTGAAGAAAAATTAAAATCTTTGGAACTAAATTAAAAAACTTACGTATAACCGACCTCTAAAATATAACATAAAATAAAAATATGAAGTTATCTCAGTTTAATTTTAAATTACCAGAAAATCTGATAGCCCTACATCCTTCAACAAACAGAGATGAATCGCGACTAATGGTTGTTGACAGGCAAACCGGAAAAATCGATCACAAGATATTTAGAGACATCATTGAATATTTTAGCGAAGATGATGTTATGGTGTTTAATAATACCAAGGTATTTCCAGCTCGTTTGTATGGTAACAAAGAAAAAACTGGGGCAAAAATAGAGGTTTTCTTGCTAAGGGAATTAAACAGAGAACAACGTCTTTGGGATGTTTTGGTTGATCCTGCACGGAAAATACGTATTGGAAATAAATTATACTTTGGCGAAGATGACTTAATGGTAGCTGAAGTTATAGATAATACCACCAGTCGCGGCAGGACTTTGAGGTTTCTTTACGATGGCCCTTACGAAGAATTTAAAAAGAATTTGTATGGGTTGGGAGAAACTCCGCTTCCAAAATTCATTAAACGCGATGTAATGCCAGAAGATAAAGACAGGTATCAAACGGTATTTGCAAAACATGAAGGAGCTGTTGCGGCGCCAACTGCAGGACTTCATTTCAGTCGTGAGTTATTAAAACGGTGTGAAATTAAAGGAATTAACTTTGCTGAGGTCACCCTGCATGTGGGATTAGGAAATTTTCGTTCTGTGGATGTTGAGGACCTTACCAAGCATAAAATGGACTCCGAACAAATCATTATAACAGATAGTGCAGTAAATATTGTTAATGCAGCAAAAGATAAAAAGAAACATGTATGTGCTGTAGGTACTACCGTTATGCGCACGTTAGAAAGTTCTGTATCAACTTATGGTTACTTAAAACCTTACGACGGATGGACCAACAAATTTATCTTTCCACCTTATGAGTTTAGTGTAGCATCACGTATGGTATCCAACTTTCATTTGCCATTATCCACATTATTGATGATGGTTTCTGCTTTTGCCGGATACGATTTGCTCAACGAAGCCTACCGCGAAGCCATTAAGGAAAAATACAATTTTGGAACCTATGGTGATGCCATGCTTATTTTATGAGATTAATTATCCATGCAATAAAACAACCTGCTAACAGCGGGAATTTTAAAAAAAGCTTAGAATCGGAAAGGCATACTACGATATACAGTTAACATCTCAACTTATATTTATTAACAAATCAGAGGTATTTTTACTAATTTAATAAATTAAACGAAGTAAAAACTAATAAATAGTTATTAATTGGTCTTGATTCGATTTTATTTTTCAAAAAAATCATTTTTTTGAAAAAATATTAACATATGGATAGCTATAAATTGAAAATTTAATTTATTTTTGTAGCCTAATTTAAACCCATAATACTCTAATTTTTTATTACATTAATTTAATTAACTACTTATGAGAAAATTTACACTAATTTTAAGTCTGTGCGCTTTAGTATTCTCCGGCTTTGCACAGCGAGCCGCAACAAAAGTAGACAGTAAGTTTACTTTTGAGATGCCACAAACCGTGAAAGGTGAAGCTGACATTACCGACACATTGGTACCTGCAAGTTTTTTAACAGGAACACCCGCTTTTTATACTGTAAGTGAAGCTAATGGTGGAGGTTATGTTTGTGGTGCTAATGGTTATGGTGATTTGGCTAAAGCCCAACATTTTAACAGCGGAACTGAAACTTACTTAATTCAAGGAGTTCAACTTTGGGTGGGTGCTAATGAACTTAGCAAGGTTACTCAGGATAGCTTGAAATTTGCTGTTTATGGTTTCGACGGTGCACCAACTACAGAATTATCAAGCATGAAAGTTGCTTTTTCGCAGGTTACTACTACTGTTGAACAAGTTTCTGGTACTACTGATTTCTGGTACTCAGTTATTTTTGATGAGCCAGTTGAAGTTACAGGTGAATTTGCTGTAGGTATTGAATTTGAAGGTCTTACTTCAGGATTTGGCTTAGTATCTACCTCTGCCGGTGATGGTGGTGCTGATGCTTGGGAACTATGGAGTGATGGTGGTGGCTGGTATAGCTTCTTAGATGCCAACTCATGGGGCTTAGATATTGATATGGGTATTTTCCCATTGATTAGCAAGAAAGTAATTGATGAGAATCTAATAAAAGATGGCGGATTTGCAACTGACGGTCCTATAACTGCACCTTGGTCAACTTGGTCAGGTAATGGTGGTACTGCAAGTGTTATTAATGGTGTTTGTACTATGGTTCCTGCTGCAGTTTCTGATCAGTGGCAATTACAAGTAACCCAAAATGGTTGGGTTGCAACGAATGATAGTTCTTACGAATTTACATTTACTGCTTGGTCTGATTCAAATCGTGTATTTGGAATTGATTTTGAAGATCCAAACAATGGCTATAATCGTTTTGGTGATTCTTACGATTGGGATGCTGTAAATGGTACCTCAGAGTGGCAAGTAGCTTTAACTACTACTCCAACGGTTTACAAACGCTATGTAACTTTCAAAAGAATTAAAGAAAACACTAATTTCTTGTTGAATATTATGACTTCTGCTGCTATTGAGAAGGTATATATTGATGACATTTCATTAGTGAAAATTCCTCAAATACCAGTTCAAGATTTTAACGTTACTTTCAAAGTGGATATGACTGCTGCAACTCTTGCCGAAGGTGATGTTGTTTATGTAACCGGTAGCTTTAATGGTTGGGATGAGCCAGGAACTGGGGAATCTATATTAATGACCAAAACAGCCGAGAATACTTGGAATGCAAGGGCTTTAGTTCCTGCTGGTTCTGGTGAAGTGAAATACAAATATTTCATTGGTGCAAGTTGGAATAATGGTGATCTTTATAATGGTAACGGTGACCGCTTGATGCAAGTTGATAGTGCTGCAGTTAATGTTTCCGATATTTGGAACGAACCTACTGTTCAAATAACATTCAACGTTGATGCCACTGATGCTGATTTAGTTGAAGGTGACGTAATTTACGTAACGGGTTCTTTTGCCGCTGGTTGGAATGTACCAGGTAATGGTAAATCAGTATTGATGACTAAAGGAACTGGAAACATTTGGACTGCTGTAGTTCCAATTACTAAAAACCTTGGAAATATTGAATACAAATATTTCAAAAATGCAAGTTTTGATAATGGAGAACCTGTTACCAAAAATCGTGCTTTGACCATTGCTGATGCTAATGCTGCAACAAATGATGTATGGGGCATTATTATTGGAATTCATGAAAATGTGAACAACTTAAGTGCTATAACTATTTATCCAAACCCATTCAACGGTGAGTTGGTTATTAGCAATATCGAAGGAGCTTCACAAATTATGGTAAGCAATGTGTTGGGTCAAACAGTAATGACTGTGAATGAAATATCTAACCAAGTAGTTCTTTCTACTTCAGAATTGAACAAAGGTGTTTATTTTGTTACCATCATTGATAACAACAACAATCGCAGAACTGAACGAGTGGTAAAACAATAATCCACTTTTAATTGATATTAAAGCCCCTCGAGTTTTCGGGGGGCTTTTTTTTTGTCTTACTTTAACGTTTATTTGCTTTCAACTAAGGCATTTCAGTAAATTCTACTTATGAATAAGGATTAATATAACAGAGGCTCCAGAGAATACTGTGGTTCTTATAAAGAAGATATTCTTAATTCAGGTAGCTGTTTAAAATTCCCTTAAGCAGCGATTAATTTATATTTTGCCTTTTCTTTGTTTGAAATATGAATAAGGTTAGCTAATCGAAAGGGCATTAAAATAGCTTTTTAGTAAAAGAAGAAATAAAACAAAGGCTACAAAGCGGAAATTACGGATTGTATATTTCAACTTCCAGAATCATTTGCAGAAAAGTTATGATAGGCAGATAGAGATTTTGGTGACAAGAAGAGGAAGATTTATTTGCGGTTGCAATTTTAGAAAGAGAACATTCTGATATATAATCTTATCAATGGAAAATGAGCTGAATTAAGAGGTGGAAAGTTTAAAGATTTTGAAGATGCATTATTCCATTACTAATGATACTACGCAAACTCCACAACCTTCCTCACCATTTTTAAAAAAAAGCTTGAGATAATAAGGACCCGTTTTGCTACAAATAAAATCAAAAGCATGGTATTCTTTATCTTCAGAGGCATTATAGTTCCCACCAAAATTGGCAAAATCACTGGATAATTCAATAATGGTAGAACCTGGTTTTGATGCATCGTTACATACTAGAAACCGATAGTGATTCCCTTTATTAAGCATCATTGAAAATTGGCCTTCTGATCGGTTTTTTAGATCTTTTGAATCGGCAAAGCGTATTCTGAAATGTTTGATGTATTTTACTTCACTATTTGAGGCACATTGGTCAATAAATGCTTGATCACATTGTGCGGATGCATCGTTGAATAAATGCATAAAAAAAAGAAAGAAAACCGGTATGTAAAATAAACGATGCATGAATCAAAAATAGTAAAATTATTTAGCTTTTTAGTTTTTCAACTTTTCTTGTTCTAAGGCATCTAAGTCCAGTTTAATTACAAAATGGTCGTACACAAAACTTATTTTTTTATCAAGTTTGTTAAGTTCATTCAGTGTAAATCTGATTTTAAAAGGAGTTCCTTCTTCTGGAGTGTAGGGAATTACCTTACCGGCTTGATCAATAGCCAATGGATCATAAAAAATAGGAACTCCATTTACGTTAATTTCTTTCCCAGATTTTAAATCGCGCAATTCTGCAGGGGTGATTTGTAAAACACCACCATTCTTTGGATCGAAATTCATGGCATTTTTTAACCCATAATTTGAGGCAGACTTTTCTTCGTCACCTTTCGGTATATACATTTCTTTCTTAACCAGCACTTTAATGTAGTTTTCAAATTGTTCATCCCGATAGATATAATAATTATCACCAATAGTATAGGCATCCAACTTGTAAAACTGGGATTCAATTTTTTTACATCCTTTGGGTGTCTCAGAACAATCAACTTTAGTTATTTCGCCTGTTTTGAGATTTATTTTTTTGAACATATTTCGGTAAATGTCATAATTTACATAAAAATATTCTCCGGATTCATCAAAAGTACTGTTGTAAAGTTCACAACGGTTGTCGTCGAGTTTAATTTTATATTTTTCGTCCCAACTATAGAGGTTATAAACTATTAAATAAACAAACGAAGATTTTTCGCCTCTGAATGTTGCTACCAAATAGTTACCATATTCATCAACCATTAGTTCAAGCACTTCACTCTTTTTAAATTCAGGTCCTTTAATTCGATATTGAAAACGATACCCTTTTTCTGGTTTGTTTATTGGTTGATTCTGTGAAAAAGATGCTCCAATATAAATGGTAAATAGGAATAAAGTTGCGAGTAAGTTTTTCATACTTTTAAATTTGATTGAGGTCTTTTGTAAAAATATAAAATAATGCAATTAAGACCTCGTTTTTGAGACTTAATTGCACCGATAAATTAGTTCACTTTTTTAAGTAAATTGGTCATACTGGTTTTTTCAACCACAATCTGTTTCACCTTTTCAACAGGAATTCTTTCTTGTTCCATGGTGTCTCTGTTTCTAAGAGTTACCGTATTATTTTCTAAGGTTTCATGATCCACCGTAATACAATAAGGAGTTCCAATCGCATCTTGTCTTCTATACCGTTTACCGATAGAATCTTTTTCCTCGTAAATACAATTAACCTCATATTTTAGTTCATCTAATATTTGGGTTGCTTTTTCAGGAAGTCCATCTTTTTTCATTAAGGGTAAAATGGCAAGTTTTACCGGAGCTAATTCTGGAGGAATTCTTAAAACAATTCGCTGATCGGTTTTTCCATCTTCCTGTTTTATTGTTTCTTCGTCGTATGCATTCGATAATATGGAAAGAAACATTCGATCAAGTCCAATGGATGTTTCTATAACAAAAGGAACATAGTTTTCATTTAATTCCGGGTCAAAGTATTGCATTTTTTTACCGCTGAATTTTTGATGCTGACTCAAATCAAAATCAGTGCGGGAATGAATACCTTCCAACTCTTTGAACCCCATTGGGAATTCAAATTCTATATCTACGGCGGCATTGGCATAATGGGCCAATTTATCGTGATTGTGAAAGCGGTATTTTTTTGGATCAAATCCAAGACCATTATGCCATTTTAATCGGGTTGCTTTCCACAATTCAAACCATTTTAATTCTTCACCGGGGCGCACAAAAAACTGCATTTCCATTTGTTCGAATTCACGCATACGGAAAATAAATTGACGCGCAACAATTTCATTACGAAAGGCTTTTCCAATTTGGGCAATACCAAATGGAATTTTCATACGGCCACTTTTCTGAACATTCAAATAATTTACAAAAATCCCCTGTGCAGTTTCTGGTCTTAGATAGATGATGTTGGCTTCATCGGTTACCGATCCTAGTTTGGTTTCAAACATTAGGTTAAATTGGCGCACATCGGTCCAATTCTTTGATCCGGAAATGGGACAAACAATCTCACAGTCTTCAATAATATTTTTTATTTCCACCAGATTGTCTGCTTCAAGTGCAGCCACAAATCGTTTTTTAATGACATCAATTTTTTCTTGGTTGGCAATAACCCTTTGGTTTGTTGCTCTAAATTGTGGCTCATCAAAAGAGGCACCGAACTTTTCAACGGCTTTTTCAATTTCCTTATCTATTTTCGCTTCAATTTTTGCCAAGTGTTCCTCAATGAGCACATCGGCCCGATATCTTTTTTTAGAATCTTTGTTATCAATTAACGGGTCGTTGAAGGCTCCCACGTGACCCGATGCCTTCCAAACCGTTGGATGCATAAAAATGGCAGAATCAATACCCACAATATTCTCGTGAAGGCGCACCATGGAATCCCACCAATACTTTTTAATGTTATTTTTAAGTTCAGCGCCATATTGTCCGTAGTCATAAACCGCACTTAATCCATCATAAATCTCACTCGATTGAAAAATGAACCCATATTCTTTGGAATGGGCAATAATTTTTTTTAATAGATCTTCTTGAGCCATATCTGGTTATTTAATAAACAATTGCCAAAAATATAAGAATTGTTGGCTATTTAAAAATTTATTTCAGATCGGAGGAAAAAAATACTTATGGTTTAATCTATGTTGACTATACTAAAATCTGTTGTGGATTATAAGAATTGACGAAAGATATTTGGTTACCTTTGCATGCTTATGCTTTTGATTATCCTAATAAGTTTGCTAATATTCTTTTCTAATTAATTGAACTATTATTAGATGTATGAAGGGATTATTTTAAAAGTTTTATAGATTAAGTCAATTATCAATTATTAAAGAATTAATAAATAGAATAAATCCGTGAAAAGGGAATTTGACTTTTTAGTTGTTGGCTCTGGGGTTGCTGGATTATCGTTTGCTATTAAGGTAGCTGAATTTGGAACGGTTGCTATTGTAACCAAATCAAAATTAGCTGATACCAATACAGCCTTGGCTCAGGGTGGAATTGCCGCGGTAACTTATTTACCCGATAATTTTGAAAAGCACATTGAAGACACCTATATAGCCGGCGACCGGTTTTCAAATAAAGAAGTAGTGCGCATCGTTGTGGAAGAAGCTCCCCAAAGGATACAGGAGCTAATTGACTGGGGAACTCAATTTGATAAAAATAATTCAGGCCAGTATGACTTAGCTCGTGAAGGGGGACATTCTGAAAAAAGGATTCTTCATCATAAGGATAACACCGGTTGGGAGATCCAAAGGGCACTTATTGATTATGTCAAAACTCATCCGAACATAACTATTTTTGAAAATTATTTTTCGGTAGAATTAATAACTCAACATCATCTGGGGAAGACGGTACATAGGAGCAACACCAATATTGAATGTTATGGTGCCTACGTTCTAGACATGGAAAAAGGGTTGGTTGAGACCTTTTTAGCAAAAAAAACCATGATTGCTACCGGCGGTACCGGTAATTTATATCAAACAACCACAAATCCTGAAATTGCTACTGGTGATGGCGTTGCCATGGTTTATAGGGCTAAAGGAATTGTTGAGAATATTGAATTTGTTCAATTTCATCCTACTTCATTATATAATCCAACTGAGAAACCCTCATTTTTAATAACAGAAGCAATGAGAGGGTTTGGAGCTATTTTGAGAAACCGGCAAGGTAAAGAATTTATGCAGAAATACGATAGGAGAGGAGCTTTGGCGCCTAGAGATATTGTATCAAGAGCTATTGATAATGAATTAAAGTTTTATGGGGACGATTTTGTTTATCTTGATTGCAGGCATTTAGACGGCCCCTCTTTGAAAGATCATTTTCCAAATATTTCAGCCAAATGCCTTTCGTTAGGTATCGATATTGCCACGGATCTTATTCCTGTTGTACCAGCAGCTCATTATCAGTGTGGAGGAGTAAAAGTTGATTTGAATGGTGAATCCCACATCAAGCATCTTTATGCATCAGGTGAAGTTGCATCAACAGGTTTGCATGGAGCTAACCGATTGGCCTCTAATTCTTTGAGTGAAGCAGTCGTTTTTTCACATCGTGCAGCATTGCATGCCATTGCATGTTTTAAAAATCAAACGATTTGTAAGGAGATTCCTGAATGGAATTTTGAAGGTACTACTATGCCAGAGGAGATGGTGTTGATAACACAAAACTACAAAGAAACTCAGATGATTATGAGTAATTATGTGGGAATTGTACGCTCAAATCTTAGGTTAGAACGAGCAATGAAAAGGCTTAAAATTATTTTCGAAGAAACGGACGAGTTATATAAAAAATCAACGTTATCTCAGTCGTTGTGTGAACTTCGGAATTTAATTAATGTGGCCTATTTAATTATAAAAGGGGCGCAGAATCGTAAAGAAAGCTTAGGACTTCATTATAATATCGATTATCCACCAAAGTATGAATCCCAAAGCATGAACAATATTTCGGAACTTTAAGGGATGAAAATTGTTTTAAAATATCAAATTGTTTGAAAGGAATTACTTTATAATAGAAATGGTTTTAATTCCATCACAAAAACAAGAATGTTAATTACCTTGAGGTACTTTTTCTTTAATCAAAAGGATATTCAACGAACTAATAATTATTACAAATGAAAAGGAACATTTTACTTTTATTTATTTTATTCATAGGGTTTGGCTTAAAAGCTCAACCTATTCATAAATGTGCTATCAATTATTTTGATTCCATTGAAGTGGCTCGAAACCCTGAAATATTGAAAAGAAGGGCTGAATTGGAATCCTTTACCCAAGATTTTATTAAAAGTAAATACCAGAGTACCGACACACTGATAATACCGGTAGTTTTTCACGTGTTACACCAATATGGCAGCGAAAGAATATCTATTGAACAGATCCAGCGGGGTATTGATCAAATGAATGTTGATTATCGGGCCGAAAATAATGAATTGAATGGTGTTGTTAAGGATTTTATTCCAATAATAGGAAATCCAACCATTGAATTCCGGTTAGCAAAGCTTACTCCTGATGGAACTTGCACATCGGGTGTGGTTTATTACAATACTGAGCTCACCTATAACGCTTCAAATGACTTAAAATACACAATAAAGAACTGGGATCCTCAAAGTTACCTGAATATTTGGACTGTAAGTTCCATTGAATCAAACGCAGCAGCCTGGTCGCATTATCCTGGGGTTGATGCGGCGTTAGATGGTGTGGTATCAATTTATTCGTATGTTTCATCAGGGCACGTTCTAAGTCATGAAGTAGGGCATTATTTAAATTTAGCTCATCCATGGGGAAGTACCAATGAACCAGGCCTCGAAAGTAATTGTAACATTGACGACAACGTTGAAGATACACCTAATACGATAGGAGTAGATCAACACTGCAACTTGGGTATGGTTTCATGTGGCTTTTTAACCAATGTTCAGAACTTTATGGATTACTCTACTTGTGAAGCCATGTTCACTCTTGGTCAGGTTGATAGAATGCGGGCAGCATTAAATTCAGGAATTAGCGGCCGCAAGTATTTGTGGACACCCGAAAACCTTAACCAAACTGGAACAAATGATGGTTATATAGATCCGGGTTGTCTGCCAATTGCCGATATGGAATCGGATATTTATCCTATTTGTCCAGGTACTTCCTATCAATTTACTGATTTTTCCAGTGGAGCTGAAATTACTGAACGCACCTGGACTTTCGAAGGTGGAGAGCCATCAACATCAACAATTAGTTCGCCTGAAGTTACCTATTTCCAACCGGGATTATATCCGGTAAGCCTTACTGTAACAAATAGTGTGGGGAATAGTACCATTACCCGTGAAAATTTGGTATTTGTGCCTGATACACTTGCTGGTATCATTGCTCCAGAAATGGTTGATATGGAAGAAGTCGATTTCCCAATTTATGCCAATGATCTATTCAAAAGTTGGGAGTTTGAGGAGGCAGGTAATGCTCACTGGGAAAGGTTTTCAAACGGTAATACCTCGTTACGCATTAAAAATCAATCAAACGGTGCAGGAACTATCAATTCAGTTATTACCAGTAATATTAACTTAAGTCCAGTTGTTAATCCCGATTATGTATATTTTGATATGGCTTATGCTCAACGGAATAATGAATCAATGGATGAATTAAAGGTTTTTGTTTCGCCCGATTGTGGAAAAAAATGGATTGTCAAGTATATTAAAAGTGGCAAATCGTTAGTCACCAATGGGGGTGCTTATGTTACAGGTTCATTTGAACCAACCACAACCCAATGGAGGACCGAAAAAATAGACATAAAGAATTATAAAAATAACAACCACTTACGGATAAAATTCCAGGTTAAAAGTAATGGGGGAAATTATTTATATATTGACAATATTAACATTGGAGGCGAACAGCTTGTTGGGATTGATGAAAGCAAACGAGGAGGCCTAAATGTGTATCCAAACCCTATGAAAAACAACCTGAACATCAACTTTACACTGCAAAATAGTGGACAAACAAGAATAAAGTTGTGTAATATCTATGGTTGCGAAATATATTCCCAACAATTTGAAGGATTAGCTGGTTCAAACATAAGGGAACTAGTGTTTGATCATCAATTTATACTTCCAGGAGTTTATTTTATAAGCATCATCAATAATGAAATGCAATATACCAAGCGGCTGATAATTAACAAATAGAGCGCGGGATCAACATGATTTACAGGAAAGTTCTTTATTAAACCTGTTGCTTTTAACGGATAAATCGATTTTCACGAATCTTGTTAAAAACGACAGGTTTTTTCTTGCAACTATTTAGTTAGAAAGCTCTAAAGAAATTGTCAAACCGTTGATGTCCCGTTTTATTTTTATATTTTTGACCTTTGAAAATTTTGAGTTAATGGATAAAAAGCCCGGGTTTATTATCATCTTTTTTCTTTTTATTGGAGCAACCATAGGATTTTATATTTTTCTTAAAAATAAACAAACACCTAGTGTAGAAATATTTGCTGCCATTCCTGTTAACGCAGCATTGGTTGCTGAAATTAACCAACCAATTGGGTTGATTTATTCGGTAAAGCAAAAAAATCAATTTATTCGCGAATTGGCCGGTTTACATGGAATTAAAGACATTATCTCCAGTATTTATTTTTTTGATTCCATAGGTAGTAATAGTAACCTGATTCGTGAGCACTATACCTTTAAAAAGCTTGTGTTTTCATTTCATGAAGTTGGAAACAAAAAATATGAGGTTCTCTTTTTAATTGCGGTTGAAGGATACTTTGAATCAAATAGCTCTTTAAAAGCCATTCAAAAGGAGCTTGAAAAAGGAGGAACCATCAATACGTACCGATATGATCAGGTTAAAATACATCATTTTCAGAGTGCGGAATCTAATTTTTATTTTAGTTACCATCGGGGGGTTTTAATGGGAAGTGTTTCAGAACTGCTTTTGCAGGACGCAATCAGGCAAGTTGCGTCCGATGTGGGAATTTATTCTGACCCCGGGTTTCAAAAAGTGAGAAAAACAGCTGGAAATCATGTGGATGCAAATATTTATATAAACCTTAAAACATCGGCAACTATAATTTCCAAACTATTTAATTCCGATGTAATTACAAAAAAAGGGATGAACCAAATTGGAGAATGGGTTGAGCTCGATTTAAATCTGAAAAGTCAATCCATGGTTTTCAATGGTTTTGCTAACAATTCAGGAAATTCCGCTCATTTTTATTCTTTGTTCAGGGATCAAGCGCCTCAAAACCTTGATTTTATTAAATTCCTTCCGTCGAACATTGAAAGCTTTTGTGGGTTTGGGTTGAGCAATTACAAGCTATACCTCCAAAATTTTCAGAATTATATGGAACGGACCAATCAAAGTGAGCGGTATTTAATTAACCGTCAGCTTTTAACGGCCACATTTGGAGAAGGATTTGACCAGCAACTGGGTGATATTTTTAAAGGTGAATTGGCTCAGGTTTCTTTGAGTGGGGGTGAAACCCTATTTTTTATTCGTACTAAAGGATACCGAAGTGCCCACGAATATATTCTGAAATTATTGAATGACTATTGCCAAAAAAATAAAACTACCATCAATGAGTTTAAAACGGAATTTAAAATTGATAATGATACCAAATTTCCTATTTATAAAATGCCCATCGATTTTTTCCCAACCCGTTTGTTAGGCCCTTGGTTTAAAGACTGTCAGGCGAATTATGTAACTATATTTGATGAATATATTATTTTTGGAGAATCCTATCAATCACTTTCTAAAACGGTTTATAACAACGTTTTGCAAAAAACGTTAATTTACGATGCAACATTCAACCAATTTTCCGATTTCCTTTCAAATAAGGTTAATTATTACTCGTACCTTTCTTTTGTTGGTACAGGTGATATTTTGCTGGATTTGCTAGATAAAAAAGCATTTGAATATTATGAATTGAATCAAGTGAAATTTCGAGACTTTTATGGTTTGGCTTGGCAATTCTCCAATGAGAACCAGATGATATATAATAGCTTACTTTTTAAATATCAACCAGCAGGAAACTCAAAATCAAAAGCTGAATGGGAAACGCGCCTTGACACAACCATTGCAGCAAAACCTGAATTAGTAATTAATCATACCACTAAAGAAAAGGAAATTTTTGTTCAAGATGCAAAGAGCAACATCTATCTAATAAATAAATCGGGGAGGATACTGTGGAAAAAAAACCTGAAGGAACCAATAATGGGAGAGGTGTTGCAGGTTGATTACTATAAAAATGGAAAATTACAATTCTTGTTTAACACGCGCACTCAAATCCATTTAATTGATCGGAATGGAAATTTTGTTGAACATTATCCCATAACTCTGCCAGCGGCGGCGGCTCAATCCATGACATTGGTTGATTACGATAAACAAAGAAATTACCGGTTTTTTGTTCCCGGCGAAGATAAAAAAGTGTATAGTTTTGATATAAAAGGTAAATTAATAAGTGGTTTTAAGTTTGATGGTGCTGATCAGCCTATAATAGCTCCGGTTCAGCATGTTAAAGACAACAATAATGATTATTTAATTGTAACAGATAGTTCACGTATTTACTTTTTAGACCGCAAGGGAAATAGTAGGCTCAATCTTGAAAAACAATTCAGGGCTTCACCAAACAATTTATTTGAATATCAAAGTGGAAACACCTCACGCATGAGCAAGCTTATAAGAACCAGTTCCGATGGCACCATCCATCATGTTTATTTTAATGGAAAAGAAGAACAAATACATATAGCTGATTTATCGAAAAACCATTATTTTAATATGGAAGATGTTACTGGCGACAAGGTGCCTGATTTTGTTTTTGTTGATGGCAACAAACTCACCGTTTTTTCATTAAAAGGAGATAAGGAATTTGAGGTAACATTCTCCACCCCAATTAAACATAAACCCGCATTTTACCGGTTTTCCACAAACCAAACAGCAATAGGTATTACTGAAGCGGAAGCACATAATATCTATCTTTTTGGTACTAAAGGTGAAATTTTGAAAGGCTTTCCATTACCCGGTATCACTAGATTTAGCATAGGATTTCTTGAATCGGGAAAAGGATACAATTTGATTGTTGGAGGGGACGAACAATACCTTTACAATTACAAACTGAATTGAAATGATATTTTATTTATACATAACGGCAGCAGTTATTTTATCAGCAGAAATATTTTTACTTAGCTCTGTCGTCAGTTTTTTAAAGCAAAAGGTTGCAATTAGGGAATTATTAAAACTTTTATTAGTAGCAGCAATTGCATCTTTTGTTTTGTTTGGCGCCCTGTTTATAGGTGGGTTAATAGGTAATTTTATTCCTGAGTTACGCAATTGGTATGCGGCATCGTTATTTTTTATACTTGGATTAAAGCTCTTGTATGATGCCTTTAAGTTGGCTAAAACAAAACGGACCATTAATCCACTTGACAAGCATGGCCTAATGATTCTCACCTTTTTTAGTGCAATCAATTCTATGTTTGTTGGTATTGGTTTTGGAATGCTTTCATTACCATGGATAGACTTTTTTTGGGGTGTAATTCTTCTCTTTATGGGCGCAATTTTAGGATACTTTTGGGGCTTAAAAGTCAAAAAATTGAGAGGAAAGCATTTGGAAATTGTATCTTCTGTGTTATATTTAATTATTGCTATTGTTATAATTACTAATTCATAAGTATTTATGTTACGGTTTATTTTAATTTTTATACTTGTAATTTATTTATTAGGAATTTTGGGGCGTTGGTTTTTATTATTTTGGGTAAAACGAATGGTAAAACGGGCAGAAAACTATCAACAAAACACCAAAAACCAGAAAGAAGGAGAAATAACCGTTGATTTTAAGCCGGGCAATAGTAAAAAATTCGACAGATCGACTGGAGATTATGTTGATTATGAAGAAGTTAAAGATTAAAATGACGTTAAAAATAAAAAAAATGAATTGTTTGGTCGAATAAAACAAAAGCTCTATATTCGCAAACCAAAACAAATGCCCAGGTGGCGGAATAGGTAGACGCGCTGGTCTCAAACACCAGTGAGGTAACACTCGTGCCGGTTCGAGCCCGGCCCTGGGTACAAAAACCCTCAATGAGGGTTTTTTTTTAATGCATCCGTTATATGTCCTCTGAAGAAGTTTCAAATACAATCCAAAAACAACACCTTTTAGATTTGCGATATTTGCAAATGGCTCGTATTTGGGCTGAAAACTCATACTGCAAAAGGCGCAAAGTTGGAGCTCTGCTAGTTAAAGACCGGATGATAATATCAGATGGATACAATGGAACTCCATCGGGTTTTGAAAACAATTGTGAAGACGAAGACAATAAAACCAAGCCCTACGTTCTGCATGCTGAAGCCAATGCTATTACTAAAATTGCTAAATCAAACAATAGCAGCGAAGGAGCAACGTTATATATCACTACATCACCCTGCTTGGAATGTGCAAAGCTAATTATTCAGGCGGGCATAAAACGGGTAGTCTTTTCTGATGCATACCGGTTGCAAGATGGAATTGAATTATTAACCAGAGCAGCTATAGAAATCAAACAAGTTGAAAGCTTATAAATTATGAGTATATCTAATAAAATTTCAAAGGTTGGAATGCCTTTGATAATTGCAATTGCTGTCATTTTAGGAATGTATATTCAGCATAATATCGATTTGAGAAAAATTAGGGGAGGAAATTCATCCATTCAAGCTGGTAATAAAATAGATGCGGTATTAGAATATGTTAACAAAGAATATGTGGATACAGTAGATATTGCACAATTGGTAGAAAATACCATCCCAAAAGTTTTAGAAGAACTTGATCCACATTCAATTTATATTCCAGCTGTTGATTTACAGGCTATGAATGAGCCCCTTGAAGGAAATTTTGATGGTATTGGAGTACAATTTAATATTCAAAAAGATACTGTTTCGGTTATAAAAGTTATCGAAGGTGGTCCTTCTGAAAAAGTTGGACTTCGGGATGGAGATAGAATTGTTAAAGTAAATGACTCAATAATTGCAGGAGTTGGGATTACCAATGAAAAAGTAATGAAACTACTCAGAGGTAAAAAAAATACCAAAGTTAATGTAAGTATTCTGCGAAGGGAAGAAGCCAATTTAGTAAACTTTACCATTACCCGGGATGCAATTCCCTTATATAGTGTAGATGTTTCATACATGATTAATGATAGTACTGGATACATTAAACTTTCAAAATTTGCCCGCACCACCTACAATGAGTTCCTTGAAGCAGTGGCTAAATTGAAAGCCAAAGGCATGAAGAAACTGGTGTTCGATCTACGCGGAAATAGCGGAGGCTATATGGATGCCGCAGTTAATATTGCCGACGAATTTTTAAGTGAAGGAAAGCTTATTGTATATACTGTAGGAAAATCGCGGCCGCGCAACAGTTATTATTCAACTCACCGAGCTTCCTGTTCTGATTTGGGTTTAGTAGTTTTAATTGATGAATGGTCGGCATCGGCTTCTGAAATTGTTGCTGGGGCTATTCAAGATAACGATAGGGGACAAATAATCGGCAGAAGATCGTTTGGAAAAGGGTTGGTGCAAGAACCAGTTATGTTTACCGATGGGTCTTCAATTAGACTAACCATTGCCCGCTATTATACGCCATCCGGAAGGTGCATTCAAAAATCATACAGCGGCGGTCAAGAAAAATATTATGAAGACATTCATCAGCGGTATGTAAACGGTGAATTTGAAGAAAAAGACAGCATACCAAAGAACGATACCTTGAAATATTATACTTCAAGCGGACGTGTTGTTTATGGTGGAGGAGGAATAATGCCTGATGTATTTGTGGCTGCCGATACCACCGGTTATTCCGAGTACTATACTAAATTGAGCCGCAAGGGCTTAGAATATCAATTCTGTTTTGAATATACCGATACTCATAGAAGTGTATTATCGAAATTAAAAACGGCTCAGGAAATTTCAATGTATCTTGATAAAGAAGAAATACTTTCACAATTTGTTTCTTTTGCATCAACCCATGGATTACCAAAAGATCCACAAGGGCTTAAAATATCGGGCAACATAATTAATTATCAATTAAAAGCATTGATTGCCCGCAATATTCTTGACAATGAAGGATTTTATCCGATCATTCAGGAAATTGATAAAACTTTACTGGAAGGAATACGTTTAATAAAAAAATAATTATAGAATATATTATGACGGAAGTATTAAAATCAACAGTCCCTTTTAAAATTGCTGACATTAAGTTAGCCGAATGGGGAAGAAAAGAGCTTGATTTAGCTGAAATTGAAATGCCGGGTTTAATGGCCCTGCGCCAAGAATATAAAGGTAAAAAACCATTGGCTGGAGCAAAAATTATGGGGTCGTTGCACATGACGGTTCAAACAGCCATACTTATTGAAACATTGGTTGAATTAGGCGCCGATGTTCGCTGGGTATCGTGCAATATTTTTTCAACCCAGGATCATGCAGCAGCAGCAGTTGTTGTAGGAAAAAATGGAACTATTGATAACCCTAAAGGAACACCTGTTTACGCATGGAAGGGCGAATCGTTAGAAGAATATTGGTGGTGTACCGAGCAGGCATTACGCTGGCCTGATGGAACTGGACCAAACCTGATTCTTGATGATGGAGGCGATGCTACCATGTTAGTTGTAAAAGGTGCCGAATTTGAGGCTGATGGAAAAGTACCGGCATTTAACCCTGAGAAAGACTCCGAAGAATGGGGTGTATTTTTGGCTTTGTGCCGCAAGGTTATGGCTAAAGAGCCCAATTGTTGGACTAAAATGCGGAGCCAAATCCGGGGAGTTTCGGAAGAAACAACTACTGGTGTGCATCGGTTATATCAGTTGGCTGAACAGGGCAAACTGCCTTTCCCGGCTATAAATGTAAATGATTCGGTAACCAAATCGAAATTTGATAACCTTTATGGTTGCCGTCATTCCCTTACTGATGGAATTATGCGTGCTTCAGATGTGATGCTTGCTGGAAAAGTTGCCGTGGTTTGCGGTTATGGTGATGTGGGTAAAGGAAGTGCGCAATCGCTTCGCGGACAAGGAGCCCGGGTGATTATTACTGAAATTGACCCAATTTGTGCCTTGCAGGCAGCAATGGAAGGTTTTGAAGTAAAAACAGTGGAAGATGTGGTAACTTATGCCGATATTTTTGTAACTACTACTGGCAATAAAGATATCATTACGGCAAAACACATGAGCCAAATGAAGAATATGGCTATTGTGGGTAATATTGGCCATTTCGACAATGAAATTCAGATGGCTCAATTGGCAAAAATTCCAGGAATTGTTCGTACTAATATTAAACCTCAATACGATAAGTGGACTTTTAAAGATGGGCATAGTGTTTTAATTCTTGCCGAGGGTCGTTTATTAAATCTTGGCTGTGCTACCGGTCATCCAAGTTTTGTGATGTCGGCATCATTCACCAATCAGGTGTTGGCTCAAATTGAGCTGCATTTGCAGACAGGAAAATACCAGAATCAGGTATATACTTTGCCAAAGCACCTTGATGAAAAAGTAGCCCGCTTGCACCTTGATAAATTAGGGGTTAAGTTAACCCAGTTGACTCCAGAGCAGGCAAACTATTTGGGAATTCCTGTTGAGGGACCTTATAAATCGGATCATTACCGATATTAGAATCAAGTATTTAATTGCAATAAAAACATTCATAAAATAAAAAAGAGGGCATTGGCTCTCTTTTTTATTTTGTGGGATTTGCAATTCGTGCAAACTGCATCCAGCTGGTTCGTTCAGGAATTTCAGTTAATTCTGATGTAATAGTAATTCCACATTTTTCAACAAAATACTTATGAAAAGCCAGCGATGGAGTCAATTCTGGATGAAATACAGTAGCCAAGCATTTTTCGCTTTCCGCAGCGGCAATGTAATCATCAATATGGAGCAGAGCGTCCACCCCTTTTCCGACAGCTCTTATTTTTGGAGCTCGGATAAATGTTAGTTCCATATCTTTTTTCGATACTTTGGGGATATTCACTATGGTATTAAAACTATCAATCTGGTATCCGAATGCATTTCGGGCAACAGTAATATCCATTAATCCTAATTGAGGTTGGTCGCCTTCAATGCGATTTGCGATTAGAATGGCACCGGCACAGGTTCCCCAAATTTTCATTCCATCGGCATGGGCGGCTTTTAGCTTCGGCGTAATCTCAAAAATGTTTAGGAGCCTGATTAAGCAGGTACTTTCGCCACCTGGTAAAATCAATCCGGCCAGATCATCAAGTTGCTCTGCTACTTTCACTCTTACCGGTTCTATTCCTAGAGACTGCAAATGGAATGCGTGTTCATGAACACCTCCTTGCAAATCCAATATCCCAATTTTATTGCGTGTTGTCATTTAATATAAATTGAAAAAAACCTGATAGTTTAGTAAAATCCATCAGGTTTTTGAATATGTTGAATACTAATTATCAATGGTTACCAGCCTCGTTTGGCAATTTTATCTTCCTCTTTCATGGTTGAAATTCCAATGCCTACCATCGGTTCGCCAATTCCTTTTGAAGCCTCCATTACCTTAACCGGATCGTTATAATATGCGGTAGCTTTTACAATGGCGCGGGCTCTTTTTGCCGGATCGCCTGCTGGAGTTGCAATACCTCCTGCAGCAAAGTTCACCACCGGTAAGCGGCCCAGTTTGCGCACTTGTTGTGCAATGTGATAAGGGATGCCGTTGTTTTTACAGAAAGGCATTACTTCAGCTTCGTCCAATCCACAAAGGATGCGTATGTCGCTGTTCATCTGGCGCATGTGACGAACGGCTTCCACTACATCGCCGGTACCGGCCTCGCCTTTAGTACGAATCATGGCAGCTCCTTCGGCAATTCTACGTGCAGCTTCACCCAAATTGCGGGCTCCGCAAACAAATGGCACCTTGAATTTCGATTTATCGATATGATTTTCATCGTCGGCAGGAGTTAACACTTCACTCTCGTCGATATAGTCAATTTTTAATGCTTCCAAAATTTGTGCTTCTACAAAATGTCCGATGCGGGCTTTAGCCATTACCGGAATAGAAACCGTTGCCTGAATTTGAGCAATCATCTCAGGATCCGACATACGGGCAACACCTCCATTAGCGCGAATATCGGCCGGAACGCGTTCCAGGGCCATCACAGCCACAGCTCCCGCTTCCTCGGCAATCTTTGCTTGTTCAGGGTTTGTTACATCCATTATCACCCCTCCTTTTAACATCTGCGCAAGCTGAGCATTCAGCTCAAAACGATTATTTTCCATCTCACAATTAGGTTTATATTTCGGCGCAAAATTAGTTAAAAAAGATAAAGAATTACTATTTATATAGCATGGATTTACCGACTGCAAATAAACGTTGATAAAAAAACTATTACACTTTAAAAACATCCCTTCGTATGGTTACCTTTTGCAGCATTTTCATATTTACTTCCACGCCAATTCCCGGTTTAGTGGGAACGTTCATGGTACCGTCGGGGTTAATCACAAATTCTGGTTCCACAATGTCCTCCAGATAATGACGCTTGCTCGAGGAAATATCGCCCGGAAGGGTAAAATTGGGCAACGATGCTAACGCTACGTTACCTGCCCGGCCAATGCCCGATTCCAGCATACCCCCACACCAAACGGGAATATTTTTGGAGGCACAATAATCGTGAATGAGTTTTGATTCGGTAAATCCGCCTACCCTGCCCGGCTTTATGTTGATGATTCGACAACTGCCCAGTTCAATGGCGGCGCGGGTATCATCGAGCGAATGAACGCTTTCGTCGAGGCAAATGGGCGTTTTTATTTCCTTTTGGAGTTTTGAGTGCTCGTATATGTCATCGTATCCTAAGGGCTGTTCTATCAGCTCCAGTCCGTATTCATCCATCTTTTTGAATAAGGCAATGTCGTTAAGCGAATAAGCTGAATTGGCATCAACCCATAGTTGCAGGTTGGGGAACTCTTTACGCAGCGCTTGCACAAACTGGATATCGCTGCCTGGGGCAATTTTAATCTTCATCCGTTTATATCCTTCTTTCAGGTATCCTTCCACCTTCTGAATCATCACTTGTTCGGTAGGTTGAATACCAATACTTACCCCTGCATCAATTTTTTGACGAACCCCACCCATCATTTTCGATAAGGAAATATTTTGCGATTTGGCAAAAGCATCCCAAAGGGCAGCTTCCAACCCGGCTTTGGCCATCATGTGCCCACGAACCTTTTCATAAAGGGATAGGGCTTCGGCTACATTTGACAACTCTTTTCCCAAGATGGATGGAATCAAAAAATCGCGCAAAATGTGCCAAGCAGTGGGAACCGTTTCATAGGAATAAAAAGGGGTGCCTTCGGCTACGCTTTCTCCCCAACCGGTGATTCCTTCACCATCCACCCGCACTATAATGTGCTCTTCGTCGTTTTCAACCCCCATGGAGGTCACAAAGGGAGCCCTTAAAATTAACTTTACGTGAATGAGTTCAATCCGGTCAAAACGCATGGCTTTAATTTTTTAATTGTTAATACATTCAATTTCAGGAAAGTTGTTCCCGAATCAAAAAAGCACTTAATTCTTTACCACCCTCAGGATTGGATATTTTTGTCCTGCCTTTAGTAAATGGCTGAACGATTTATAGGTAACCAACCCCAACTCCGATTTAGGCTCCAGTGCAATTACCAGCAAGTTTCCCTTCAATTGGTTGGTGGGGATAAAAAGGTAATCGCCTTTCAGTTCTTTTTTTGAAAGGGTTCGTACAGTGAGGTTGGGATTTACAATGGTATCGCGCTCAAAATCCATGGAATCGATGGTGGTTACTAGGTATTCCTCAATGATAGCGGATTTACTAACTGAAAAAGGTTCTGTTTTTAAGGAGTGTCTTGTAGCCCAATCAACCACTTCGTTCAACTGTTTGGGTATCAGGTATCCAATGGGTTTGGTAACGTCATGAATACTTTTTACTACAGGGCGGTAATCGTTCACAATTATGATGGAATCGGCTCCGGTGGCATAGGAATAAACCGGTAAATTTAATTTACGGCCATCTTTTACGTGTTCCATTTGAATGGAAACCAAACTACCGGGTTCTTGAGTTATCAATTGGTTTCTTTCTTTTGCTACCAGTGTTTTTATGGTTTCCTTATTTTGATAGCAATAGGTTATTAGCGCCATCATGCCTGTTTTCTGCCCTTCGGCGCGCATTTGAATGCTATCTTTATAATTATCGGGACCATTCAATCCTTCAAGAATAAATGAAAAGGAGTTCTGGATACCAAAACTTTGCCGGCCGTCGTTAATGTCATACGTACTGTGGCGGATGTAGTCAATCTCTGGAGGGCCGCCGGGAGTATAAATGGAATTGGAAATGTTCCTTTCATTGAGGTACTGATTAAAGTAAGGAACAAAACCCTGGTTTGAAAGATTGCGTAAGGCTTCGGATATATTGATATTGGTATTGCAACCAATCAGTTCCCGGGAATTATTCCGATATCCAAATTCTTTATAGGTTTCACCATAGGGGGAATATTCATGCACATCCATGTTTACTTCGAACCAATAAGTATCAAAGAAATGATGCAAAGCAATCAATTCGGGCTCGAATAAAGTAAGATGGCTCCGGTTGAGGTCCATAGTATTTCCATTACGACGTTTATTGGCTTCGGCTCCATCGGGATTCACTTGGGGAATGATAGCAAGGTCCATTTTATCCCATAAATATTGATTTTCAGGTTTTATCAGTTCCTGTGCCAATAGGAGGGCACCCTCTTTCCCCGATTGCTCATTACCGTGTTGTTGGGCAAATATCAGGACTTTAATTTTGGAGGTATCTTTCCCAAATTCTGAGGTTGAAAACTTAAGAGCATATAAATTTCGTCCTTGAACCGATTTTCCAATCGTCGCAACCACTATTTCAGGACTAATGGAATCAAGAAGTTTTACATACCTTGACAACTCTTCGTAGGAAGTTGGCCGGCTGAAATTATTGAATTCCAGTGGTGTTGTTATATTCTGACTCATGGTAATGGTGACCATTAGCCATAAAATAATACTAAATACTAATTTCATCCGGTTCGGTTTTTAGATTTCGTACGTTCCTTTTTTCAATCGCTGGTAGTTATGGGTCATCAATTGTCCTCGGGCGATTAAATCAGATATTTCCCAATTGTTGTCAAGCACTACTAAATCAGCATCTTTGCCCACTTCAATACGACCTTTGCTTTTCAGTTTTAAAATATCGGCCAAATTCGAGGTTAAAACTTTTAAGGCCAAATCAAGTGGCATCTTCTCTTGTAAAACGGCATCTTTTAATTCTGAAAAAACCGAAATCGGGTACCCCATATCTATACTTACCAGGATCAATTCGCCAATGGCTTTCGACGGTTTTATTTCGTTTTCCATGTCATACGGGTACGAACTGGCTGTTAAATCGACATAGCCCTTTACGCCATATTTTTTTGCGTCTTCGAACAGGTAATGATTCCGGCTGCAGTGGGTTGGAAAAAACTGGGTGAGTTTCAATTCACTCTGATTTACCGCATCGTAAATGGGCTGAAACGGATTTTTGGCATCCCCTAAATGGATGTTGGCAATGCCGGCTTTACCTCCCAACATTCCACCAACCCGTGCATGTTCCACCAAGCGCATCAATTCGTGTACCGTGGGGCAAGAGCTCCGGTGATCGGAAAGAGCAATTTCACCGATGCCAATAACCTCTTCGATTAGGGCAATATCTCTGGCCACATCGCCCAGCAAAGTGGGGGTAGGAACCTGATACGAACCAGTGTACATAAAGGCTGAAACTCCTTCGGCTTTCAATGCTTTTACCTTCATTAAAACCCCTTCCAGCGAACGGGTGAATCCGTCCGTACCTAAACAGCCTACAATGGTGGTTATTCCTCCATCGAGCATATGGGAGAGGTGCATTTCGGGTGTCCGGGTTGAAGGACCTCCTTCGCCACCGGCCCCTGCTATGTGAGCATGGGCATCAATCAATCCGGGAATCAATTTTTTGGACGTTCCATCTATAACCGTTATATCGATATTGGAAAGTGATTTAATATCAATGCTGCTTTCAATGGCAACAATCTTTTCGCCGGCTACCAAAACATCTTTTAAACCCAACGCATTGGGTTGAAAAACGGAAATATTTTTAATTAAAATCATTTTTCAAAAAGTTAAAAACCGTTCAAATCCATTACTACGGTTGGTATCAATAATAGAAATCCTAAAATAAACAATATCAATATAATTGGCCAAACCCAACGCACCCATTTTTCGAAAGGAATTTTAGCCACACCC
>JAIFNJ010000103.1 GCA_020047835.1 Bacteroidota bacterium | reverse complement strand
GGTTGCATCACTTTTCAGCAAATAGCTTAAAGAGGCTTTTTTATTGGATGTCCATAAACAGCAAGCTCCAATTTTATAGTTTAGTGCTTTTGATTCTGGATTGTATAAAAAAAGCTTTAGATAATGCTTTAACGCCTCATCATAAGTTCCGTTTCCTTTTTTATAATAGTTTTCTGCTGCTTTAAAGTCCTTTTTTGCTTTTTCAATTCCTGTGGTTGAATTGAAAAAGGTTTTAGTATCAATTTTTGGGTTTTCCTGTGCCTGTGAAAGGGCTGTGATGAAAAAGGCCATCACCAGTGAGGAGTAAAATTTTCTCATTCGATTAAAGAGTTAGTTGCCAATTTGAGAGACCAAATACAATTTTACTATTTATTTGTCAACAATAAACAATAATTTGACGATTAAGTTGTGATATGAAGTAAAATAACCTTTTCTGCCTTTGAATGAATTCTTTTTGCTTATAAGTGGAAGGCTCTACTATTAAAGAAAAAAAGGGAAGATCCCTCTTCCCCTTTTGTAGCCTCACCGCGACTCGAACGCGAATCTGAAGTTTAGGAAACTTCCGTTCTATCCCTTGAACTATGAAGCCCTATTAATTTGGCGCAAAAATAATTAAAAAATCCAAGTATCTCAATCTTTACATCGTATTGTTGGTATAGTAGCAAAACATTTTCTGTTTTTTAATATAAAAAAACCCGTCGCAACGGCAAGGTTTTAATTATTTGCAAAGTAACTTTTTATATTTTTGTGAGCGAACGAATTAATAAATTAAAACAAGTTAAAATGACAAAACAGTTAATAGTCTTTTCTTTGATTTTCACCGGGTTTTTTTCGGTTTTACTGGCTCAGGAAACACAACCAACAAAACCAGAAGGGTATCAGTTTACCAAAATTAAAGATGTGGCAAGCAGTCCAGTTGATAACCAGCAGCGAGCCGGTACTTGCTGGAGTTATTCCACCATGGGAATGCTTGAGGCCGAAATGATTCGCATGGGAAAAGAGCCAGTTAACCTTTCCGAAATGTTTGTAGTTAGAATGTCGTACGAAGAAAAGGCACAAAATTATGTTCGTATGCATGGTGAGTGCAACTTTGGTGGCGGTGGTGCTGTAAACGATGTTTTTAATGTGTATTCAACTTATGGGATGGTTCCACAGGAGGTTTATTCTGGGTTAAATTATGGAACAGACGTGCATACCCACGGCGAAATTGATGAAGTTTTAAAACGTTACTTAGATGGAGTTATTGAAAATAAAAACAAATCCTTAAGCACCGCTTGGTTTGCTGGTTTTAAGGGTATTTTAGATGCTTATTTTGGAGCTATTCCTGAAAAATTTACCTGGAATGGAAAAGAATATTCACCAAGAACCTTTGCCGATGAAATAATTGGCATAAACCCCAGTGATTATTTTTTCTTCACTTCATTTACCCATCATCCATTTTACAAACAATTTGTTCTAGAAGTACCTGATAACTGGACCTGGAGCTCCTATTGGAATATTCCCATGGAGGATATGATGGCTATTTTTAACCAATCTATTGATAATGGGTATGCAATAGTGTGGGCCAGCGATGTGAGTGAAAAAGGTTTTTCGTCAAAAAATGGTATCGCGGTGGTTCCCGAAGTTGATTTAGCTGAAATGGTGGGTGAAGAACGCCTTAAATGGGAAAGCATGGATAAAGGGGAACGGGAAAAATTAATTTATAGTTTTGAAAACCCCACACCTGAGAAAAAAATAACACAAAAAAACCGACAGGAGGCTTTCGACAATTATCAAACTACCGATGATCATGGCATGGTAATTACCGGAACAGCTATCGACCAAAACGGTTCAAAATATTTTTATGTTAAAAATTCCTGGGGAACCGATTATAACAAATACGGTGGCTTTTTTTATGCTTCGGAAGCTTATGTGCAATATAAAACGTTGAGCTTTGGTGTACACCGAAATGCAATTCCTAAGGATATAGCTAAAAAGCTTGGGTTGAGATAAGATATATGGTGGTGTAAAAACAATTTAGCTGTTTTTACACCGCCGTATTCCATTTTAAAATCCATTTAAGGCCTATGTTCGGCCTCTTGTATGTTGAATTGTTATTTCTTTTACTTATTAGCTGCTTAAAATTCGCAAAAAATAGTACTTTTGCCGTTCTAAATAGGGTTGTTTTGGTTTTTAGATTTTATTTCTTCTTATTCGCTTTTTTCTTATTATTACCTGAAATTGGCAATGCTTCAGAATCATCATTCACGGCTGACAGTATGGCTGTGGTGTGGGAAAAATTTGATCTAAAATCGGAGGAATCGAAAAACACAATTGCGTTAAACGTTTTACATGATAACGATTCCCTTTTCATTGAGACCATTGAAAAGAAAATAAATCAGGCTCAAAATAAAAACAATACCGCAGACTTATTAAAAAGTTATCTTGCCCTTGGCTCGTATTATTCCCTCGACTTTAAATACCCATTGGCTTTGGCTAGTTTTGAAAAGGCCAAATTGTATGCATCAACCATTGAACAAAACGCTCAAATCCTTCTCGCAATTGCCCGGGTAAAAATAGATGCTTCTTTATTTGTGGAGGCATTGGAGTATTTGAGACAGGCAAAAACAGTGATTTATAAAAAAGACTATTTTGATTTACTGGCAGAAATTTTAATTGAGGAGGGATATTGCTACACTCAAATAAACAATTTTGCAGTTGCCGAAACGCGCTATTCAACGGCCCTATCAATGCCAGAATTGGAAAACTTGACATCGTTACAAGCTAAGTTATTATGCTACCAGGGGTTTAATTACCTGCAACAAAACAACTATATCAATGCCATGGCTTGTTTGGTTCGTTCCATTGACATGAATAAAATGGATTCCCTAAATTCAACCCATGCTTTAGCCTTAAAGCTAGTTGGAAAAATTTATGCTCAACAAGAAAACAGTGCAAAATCTCTGAATTATTTTTTATTGTCGCAATCCATTTCACGGAAACTAAATAATCAAAACGAAATTGCAGACATCGAGCTTGAAACAGGCCTGTTATATTTAAAAGACACAACCTATTTAAAAAGCCTTCCGCATTTAAACAATGCGCTTAAAATTTATGAGCGGATTGGAAACCAAGTAGGAATATGTAAAGCAAACAATGCATTGGCCGATTACTATATTAAAAGCAAGCAATTGAATCTGGTGCCAAACCATCTGTGGGAGGCAAATTCAGCGGACCAGTTTTTAAACGACCACCGGCTGTATTTTCTAACCACTTTTCATTTTGCAAAGTACTATTTAGCCTGCTCAAAATATGATAGCGCGCTGTATTATGCCAATAAAACCTTTGATTATAACAAAGGAAATAGCGATATCGATCTGTTAATAAGCACTCATGAAATTCTTTCGGATATATATTCCGCAACCGGTGACTATAAAAAATCAATGGCCGCTCTTAAAACGGTGCAAAGGATGAAAGAATCGCAAAGCTATAAGATACATTCCTACGAGCTTAAATTAATTCAAGTAGAGCTTGAATCGATTAGGCAGCAAACGGTAATTAATTCACTAACTCAAGAGCGGAATAATCAAAGTATTGCTTTAGAAAATAACGTTAAACGTATTGAAAAACAAAATTATATAATTTATTTTGTTGTTGTAGCCTTGTTTTTTATTGTAATACTTTTGCCATTTCTTTTTTATTATATGCGCCAAAAACGCAAGTTTTATTTGAAACTCGAAATTAGAAACAAGCAAATTGCACAGCAAAAAGAAGAGATTGAGGTTCAACAACAATTTCTGATTGATATAAATCAGGAATTGGAAAAACTGTCCATTGTGGCCCGCGAAACAGACAATGGCATAAAGGTTATGAATTCAATGGGTCATGTTACCTGGATAAATGAAGGATATGCTAAAATGCACGGTTATTCGTTAGAAGAAATTCAGCAAACTCAATCCATGGATTTGTTTGGAGAGCATGCCAATGTTGATATAAATAAAATGGTAAACGTTTGGTTTGGCGATAAAAAACCCATTTCCTATGAATCGCTTAATAAAACAAAATGGGGAGCTGACATTTGGGTACAAACGTCATTAACGCCAATTTTAGATGAATCAGGAAAGCTTACCCAAATGATTGCAATTGATTCTGATATTACACGAATTAAATTGGCTGAAAACGAGATACTAACCAAAAACCTTGACATCACATCGAGTATAAGTTATGCCAAACGGATTCAGGAAGCCATGATGACGCCTTTCAGTATACTAACCTCGAGGTTTCCGGACAGTTTTTGTTATCATGTTCCAAAATCCATCGTTAGTGGCGATTTTTATTGGATATCAAAACAACACAATCGACTAATTGTGGTATGTGCCGATTCAACCGGACATGGTGTTCCGGGAGCCTTTATGAGTTTAATTGGTATTTCATTCCTAAATAAAATTGTAAACGAAAAAGGATTTGTTTCTCCTTCCATTATTTTGAACCGACTTCGGATGAACATTATCAGTCAGTTGCATCAAAACAATGGAGAGCATGTTGCTGGAGATGGCATGGATATGTCAATTATATCTATCGATTTAAAGAACAACCAGCTTGAATTTGCCGGTGCCATGAACCCCATACTTATTCTGAGGAATGATGATATGATTGAGTTGAAACCAGACCGGATGCCGGTTGGGTTTTTCGACAATGAAGATCGTCCTTTTTCGCTTACCAACTTAAACCTTCAACCCAAAGATCAAATATTTATGTTCACGGATGGCTACTACGACCAATTTGGAGGAAAAAACGGTTCTAAAATGAAAGGCCAAAAATTCAAAGAGATTATTAAAGCCTGTGCCAATAAATCCATAGTAACCCAGCAACAAATTATTGAAGACCAGTTTAATTGCTGGAAAGGAGATCATCCCCAGGTTGATGATATTCTGGTTTTAGGAATAACCGTAAATTAGTGCTTCATTGAAACTTCAAATCAGTTGAAGCCCATCTCATGCAGCAAGGTTAAACTTCAAAAAACTACTTCACGAATTGTTTAATGAATGATAGCTAAAAAACAAAATTCAATTGAATATTAGTAGTTTTCATCACTAAAAAAGGGAAGGTTACAAAAAACTGATTTTGATTCAAAATGGGCATTAAATCAATAAGTAGTGGAGATAAGCCTACCGTTTAAATCGTTTAAAACAATTCAGGTACAATATCTCTTTTGTCGGAAAATGAGCAGAATTTAGATAAACCAACAAAAAAACCCGGGTTCAGTAATGAAGCCGGGTTTTGCTTTATCGCTTTTTTAATTACTTATTCTTTAGCATTAATTTTTGCCCACTCGTCTTTTAAGGTTACGGTGCGGTTAAAAATAATATGTTCGGGTTTGGAATCCAAGTCCACACAGAAGTATCCCTGACGTTGGAATTGAACCCGGTCCTGAGTTTTTAGATCGCGAATAGCCGGCTCCGCCAGACATCCGTTTAATACCTGTAACGAATCGGGGTTTAAGTAGTTCTTAAAGTCTTCGTTCTGTCCTCCGGGGTCTTCGTTGTTAAACAATCGGTCGTAAAGTCGAACTTCAATTGGAACGGCGTGGGAAGCTTCCACCCAATGAATGGTGGCTTTTACCTTCCGTTGGCTGGCCTCTGTTCCGCTACCGCTGCGGCTTTCTGCATCGTACGAGCAATGAATTTCGGTAATAGTTCCATTGGCATCTTTCACCAGCTTTTCGGCTTTAATAATGTAAGCCCCTTTTAGTCGTACTTCGCCCCCCACCGTTAACCGGAAGAACTTCTTCGGGGCATCTTCCATAAAATCGCTGCGCTCGATAAACAGTTCCCTTCCAAAAGGCATTTCGCGGCTACCTCGGGATTCGTCTTCGGGATTGTTCTCCAACGAAACCTGTTCAATTTTCCCTGCCGGATAGTTTTCAATCACCAGTTTCACTGGATCGAGAACTGTCATAAGTCGGTCGGCTTTTTTGTTCAAATCTTCGCGAACGCAAAATTCGAGTAGCGATACATCAATCACGTTGTCACGTTTGGCCACGCCAATTCTATCGGCAAAAGCCCTGATGGCTTCGGCGGTATACCCCCGGCGACGCATCCCGCAAACAGTAGGCATCCGTGGGTCGTCCCATCCGTTCACCTGTTTGTTCTGTACTAGTTCTAAAAGCTTGCGTTTGCTCATAACGGTATAGCTAAGGTTCAAACGGGCAAATTCAATTTGTTGAGGCCGGTATTCGGTATCAATCAGCTGATCCAGATACCAATTATATAGAGGGCGATGCACTTCAAACTCTAACGTACAAACCGAATGGGTAATTCCTTCCAGATAATCCGACTGGCCATGAGTAAAATCGTACATAGGGTAAATACACCATTTGTTTCCGGTGCGGTGGTGCTCCTTATGGATGATGCGGTACATGATGGGGTCGCGCATGTGCATGTTGGGCGATGCCATGTCAACCTTGGCGCGGAGTATTTTTTCCCCGTCTTTGAATTCTCCGTTTTTCATGCGACGGAACAAATCGAGATTTTCGGCAGAAGTCCTGTTCCTATAGGGGCTTGCTTGTCCGGCAAGGGTAGGGGTTCCTTTTTGGGAAGCTATTTGTTCCGATGTTTGGTCGTCTACATAAGCGCTACCCTTGATAATCATTTTTTCGGCCCATGCGTACAACTGATCAAAATAGTCGGAGGCATAATGTACGTCACCATACCATTCAAACCCTAACCAACGGACATCTTCCATCATGGAATCCACATATTCCACATCTTCTTTTACCGGGTTGGTATCGTCGAAGCGGAGGTTGCATTTGCCGTTGAACCGTTGGGCCAACCCAAAATTCAGGCAAATTGATTTGGCGTGGCCAATGTGCAAATACCCGTTGGGCTCGGGCGGAAAGCGCGTCTGTACCCGTCCTTCATTTTTATGGTTTTGGATGTCTTTTTCAATGATACTCTCGATAAAATTCAGCGAGGTGGTTTTTTCTTCGTTGGGAGTTAAATCGTCCATTAGTTTGGTATTATTTTTATAAAA
>JAIFNJ010000237.1 GCA_020047835.1 Bacteroidota bacterium | reverse complement strand
GAACCAACCGGGTAGATATTTTAGCGAATGCTTTTGATGGCAATACCGTTTTGGCTCCTTCACCGGTATAACCTCCCCAAATACCGCAAACATCGAATGAAGGACGGATTCCGGTATGTTCACTGGTGGTGTATCCTTTTTCTCCGGCAAGTTCTTCCACATCGATGGCTTTTTTATACGCCTCTTTGTTAAAAGGCGCCTTAGCCATTAGGGCTCTTTCCTGTGCCGATATTTCAATTACATCGTTGTAAAAGCCGGGAATGGTAATATGCCCGTTTTCATCAACCATTTGAGCAATCATTTTTGACAAAACCATAATTGGATTACCTACCGCACCACCAAATAAACCGGAATGCAAATCACGGTTGGGTCCAGTAACTTCAACTTCCCAATAAGCCAAACCTCTTAATCCCGAAGTAATGGAAGGAATATCCTGAGCTATCATTCCCGTATCGGAAACCAGAATTACATCGGCTTTTAACAATTCTTTGTGATCCTGACAAAACAAAGGCAAATTGGGCGAGCCTACTTCCTCTTCCCCTTCAATCATAAATTTCACATTACAAGGTAGTTGATTGGTACTCACCATAAATTCAAAAGCCTTAATATGCATAAACGATTGTCCTTTGTCATCGTCGGCACCACGGGCAAAAATTTTACCATCGCGCACTTCGGGTTCAAAAGGTTTTGAGGTCCATTTCTCAATGGGATCCACAGGCATAACATCCATGTGACCATAAACCAAAACCGTGGGAAGTTTCGGATTAATAATTTTTTCGGCATACACCACCGGATTGCCCTGAGTCTGAAAAATTTCAGCATGGTCGGCTCCTGCATTTATTAAAGCTTGCTTAACATACTCAGCGGCTTTATGCATGTAGGGTTTATTATCGGCTAACGAACTAATGGATGGAATGCGGATGTAGTCAAACAGTTCGTTCAGGAAGCGTTGCTTATTGGTTTCGATGTATTCTTTTAGTTGTTGCATGGATAAGGGCTTTATAAGTTAATAAAATGACTCAATTTGAAAAACATAGTGCAATTAAAATGGAATTTTTGAATAAAACTCCTGTGAAGGTATAATTGTTCAGCAATTATTACAATTGCCGTTTAAAAGCAGTGGAAAGATACCAATGAACCGACAATCCAAAAACAGGATAACTTTTACTATAGCTGACCCAAAGAGTAGTTCCAACTCCCATATCGAAATAAAATTTCCAGGTTGCTTCTATGGCCAGATATATTCCGGGTTCAAAAAACTTTTGGCTCCAGGCTCTTCCTAAACTATCGGTATATAAATAATCGTAACCCCAATTAGCTGATGGACCAGCAAATAGGGAATAATTAGCATGCAATTTTTCTATTCGCAATCCGTAGGTTAGGTGCGTGCTTTTCATCCCATGGGGATTTCGCGAGAAAGGTAGGAAAAGTCCGGTATCTTGATCAAAAAATTGATCGCGTGAAGTTAAAAAACCAAATGCCAGGTAGTTCTTTTTATAAAATCTGAAATGAGCATCCAGATTAAAATGAGGCTCCAATCCTTTTTCGTTGAAATTGTATCCTGACCCAAAACCAACGGTAAACCAAGGACTGTTAGGTATATAATGTCGCCCTTCGTATATAAATTCGCGGTCCATATTGGTTTCTGTCTGACTGAATGTCAACGCAGAAATTACCAAAAAAAGAGCCGTAAAAACGATTGACTTCATGGCGAAAAAACCTGATTTAAATACGATACAAATAACCAAATTTATAATTGAAAAAGGAAATTTGGCTTGTAATTAAAAAGTATTGGAAGTTGTTTAGTGCAAAAAAAGAATCGAAGTATGAAATGATGAATGAAAAAGTTGTAACTATTCTCTTTTATAATCCTTCAATTCGTTGGCTGCAATTTCTAATTGTTCATACCATTCTTTGCCATATTTTCGGATGAGCGGAGTTTTTACAAATTTATATAAAGGCACACCAAGGGTTTCGCCATGGATTCGAGCCGGCATACAAAGTTTGTTCGATTCATAATTTACTGCATCGTACAGAGTCAGTTTTTTTATCCGGATGGGATATAAATGGCATGAAATGGGTTTTTGAAAGGAAATTTTTCCTTCCATAAAAGCTTTTTCAATGGCACAAAGAACAATTCCTTTTTCATCCCGGTAAGTGTAGGCGCATTCCTTGTTATTGTTTAAAGGAGTTACTTTGTCACCTTCAAAATCACAGACCCATTTACCTGATTTCTCAATGGTTTCAATACCTTCAGGAGTCATGTAGTTTTTCACTACGGTGTAAATCTGTTCCAACACAGCCGTTTCTTCGGCCTCAAGGGGAGCACCAGAATCGCCTTCAACGCAGCAAGCCCCTTTGCAGGCACCTAGATTGCAAACAAATTTTTTTTCAAAAATATCGAGACTGATTATGGTATTCTCTATTTGTAACATGCTAATTTGAATTGTGGGGCAAATCTAATGGAATCCGTTGGGTTATGCAAATTGGATGATGATATACAAATGAAGGGTTTTGGAGCTGCCGCACTATAATTTCTAGGGTTTAATCATACCAGAGCATATTTCATCGGTATTAAAATAGTGTGATTCTTTGAGTTTGTAATGATGGTTGTTTTCTGGTAATTTTTTACAATAGGCAATCAATTGGTTTAATGTAGGGGTAAAATTATCTCCAATTAACAAGTGGGTGCTTCGCTGGCCATTAATCATCCAATCAATATTCACTTTATAAACTACCGAATCGGGATTGTTATTCTTCAATAGGGTAAGATTCTGGTCCATTAAAGACGCTATAAGCAAATTCACCGAATCCGTTTGTTTTTTGCTCAATTCAATAAAAAAGTTTTTTTGATACAAAGTTCCTACCTCATTAAATCGGCTGGTACGAAGAATCAATTGGCCTTCACTGTTCAGTTCCATGCATTCAGGTAACAATCCGGCGGGGTGTAATTCATCGGTTATTACAATGGAGTATTGTTCTATAGAATTTTTATTATCACCGGAACATGCACTAATAAGGCTGATTGTTAGGATAAATACAAAAACCCGGACGGGCATAATTTTTTTTTTCATTCTATCGGTAATTGTTTGCAACCTATAACCGATGAGCAGTAAAAAGGTTTTCAAATAGGAACGCCTAGCATGATTTTTATCCACGGGTAAATACCCATTCCTTTTCATTGCTTAAACGGTCATTAAAGGAATAGCCGCTGTCGGTAAATTCTTTAATTTGGTGAGGTTGCGAAATTCGATTTTTGATTATATAGCGGCTCATCATTCCCCGGGCTTTTTTGGCAAAGAAGCTGACTACTTTGTATTCTCCATTTTGTGCATCTTTAAATACAGGTGTAATTAATTCAGTCTTTAGTTCTTTAATCTTTAGCGCTTTAAAATATTCGTTCGATGCAAGATTTACAAGTGTATTATCACCTTGTTCTTTTAATTGATTGCTGATATTTTTTGCAATTTGATTGCCCCAAAAGTGATATAAGGTTTCTCCTTTTTTATTGGGGAGTTTGATTCCCATTTCTAATCGATAGGGACTGATATAATCCAAAGGCCGGAGCACACCATACAAGCCTGATAAAATGCGCAGGTGTTCCTGTGAATAAGCGAAATCAGCATCGGTCCAGTCGCTAACATTCAAACCGGTGTAAGCATCGCCATTAAACGCACAAATGGCTTGTCGCATCAGTGTTTCATTGGGTTCTTTCTGCCATGTTTTAAATCGGGCAGCATTCAGCGCGGCCAGTTTATCGCTAATATCCATCATTTCCATAAGTTCAGAAACTGAATATTTTTTTAACAGGTTAATCAGCTGGCTGGCTTGGTGGCTGAACTCAGGAAAACTCTTTTGTGTAACAACTCGCGCGTTCTCAAAGTCAAGTGTTTTGGCGGGAGAAAGTAAAATAAGCATGGGTTTCTTAGGTTAGGTTTTAAAAAAGCAACCCCAGCCAAGTTAAAATTAAATGGCTAGGGTTAGTTTTTACAAATTTAATGGTAGTTAACTATTCAAACACTTTAAAAGCTACAGCAGCCATATATCCAAAAAGGGTGCTCAGCCCGGTAACGCGATTACCTCCAATGTGCACCGCCTCCGGAATCATGGTTTGGGCAATCATGGTAAGCATAGCTCCGGCAGCAAGGCCTTCAATGCCAATTTCAATGTAATTGGGGATTTTTGCTCCGTAAAAATATCCAAAAGAGGCACCAAAAGCAGTCATCAGCATAAGTGAAGTCCACAAAATCAATATTTTGCCAGCTTTCCATCCCATTTTTTTCATTCCAATGGAACTCGACATGGCTTCCGGAAAATTTGATAAAAAGAGACCAGCTATTAACGTGTATGGAACCACATCGGCAAATACGACGGCTCCACTGCCTAGTTTTGCCGTCAAAATAAGCAGAAAACCGGCTCCAATCACAAAACTTTCTGGTATGCCGTCTAAGAATATTCCCAACCAGATAGAAAGTGGAGCAGAACCATGCTTTTTTGAAGCATCGTTAATCTCAGTTTGCGAAGGTATATAACTCACTGGGTGAATGTGATCCGATGCAGCATTAGCCCATTCTTGGGAATGGTTATTGTTGTTTTGTTCCGAAGAATGGTTCGCCTGTTCAGCCATTAATTCAAGCGCTGACTCTTCCTCCATTATATGCTGCAGCTCCGGGCAGTCATCACGTAATGCATTAAAATCGGTTTGGGTTATTTCAAATGCTTTTATTGGGGTTTTGGCAAAGGCCGAAAAAGCAGCCGGTGCATGATGGAATAAGGCCGTTTCACCAATCATATGTCCCGCACCAATAACCTCTAATACGGTATCTCCATCCATGAGAGATACTTCGCCTTCTTCAATAATGATTAAACGGTTAACCGGCTCCCCTTTTGTAAAAAGAATTTTTCCTTGCTTAGCATGGAAATGACGTATGTGTTTAACCAATGCGGCCATGTGAGCATGCGGTATGTGCCGGAATAGCTTTATTTTTGACAACCGTTTTAGGGCTACCCGGAACCGGTGATTCCGTTTATAATTTAAGTATGAAATAGTTGTTGAAACCTTACGTAAATATCCTCCCTGACTATTAAGCGCTTCATTTAAAATGAAAAAAAGAAATCCTCCGGCAATACAACCGGCAATTAAAAAGATGAATTCCAGCGATTGCTTGTGTCCTTCGGTATTATGAAGTGAACCCTTACTTTCGCTTACAAATTCCATTACTGTTGGGGCAATTAATTCTACACTGAGGGCTGCCAGCAAAGCACCGGCTCCAAATGCCGTAAATGCTGCTGTAATTATAGGCTTTGGCTGCCAAAGCAATCCAAGCATGGAACCTAATACCAACGATACGGCGCTAATACCCCCCAATAGAAATGCCCAAAATGCAAATTTGTAGGTACCTTCGAGCTCCGAAGGATTTATACCGGCATTAGCAAAAATTGGGGAGATAAAAGCAACTAGTAAAAAAACCATCAAGCTGGTTACAATCAGGATTTTTATTCTCATTTTAGAAGTTATTAATTGGACATCAGTGAGCTATTATTAAGAACTAAAGTAAACAATTAATATAAATACTACAAAAAAATTAAATATCCACCTCCATCTGATACCCATCTCTGCGCACTACCATGGCATTTTCGTAAGTATGATGCGCTCCCACAACTTTTGGAATATAGAGTGAACTTACAATCCGCATGGCAATTTCAGCCATTTCCAGTGGTTTTTCCTGACCAATTTCTGATGAAAACAAATACAAGGCATTCGGGTTGATATTGCGGAGCATTCCTCCATTTAGGATTCCCGGCATATACCAAATCAGATAATTTCCGGTTTTGAGCATTTCGCCCGATAGACTGGCTAACACTCCATGAAGGCTTCGTTTGGCTGAAATAAATTCATGAATTTCAGGAACGTTAACATCCTCAGCCGCAGCACCTACAAACAAAGCAGTTCCTTTAAGTATAGGAAAAACTTTTTTGAATAACTGCAACGGGCCATAGTGGTTAACATTCAATACTTTTCCTTCTTTGCGGCTCATTAAAACCCCAGCAGCATTTATAAAAAAGTTAATGATACGGCCGTTTTGAGTTAAAAAATTACCCAATTTTTCTACTTCCGATGGAACATTAAAATCGGCCTGAAAAGCCTCAATGGTAATACCATATTGCTTGGCTACCAATACTTCATCGGTTAGGTTTTCCCGGTTGCGGTTGTAATGCAGTATTAAATTAACCCCGCGCTTTGCCAAGTCGAGAGCAATTTCTTTTCCTAACGTTCCGCTGGCTCCTAATACTAGAGCGGTAGTTCCTTTTAAATCGCCGGAATACAGGTACTCCAGTTTTTTATTTTTGAATTTTTCATCAGGCACTAAATAGGTAAATGCGCCATAATTTCCTCCAACTCCCGCCATGGGACTCAACAACTTCATACCCGGTTTAAGTCGTTGCTGTTCATTGAGCATGGAATAGGCTATTGGAACGGTAGCACCGGATACATTTCCGTATTGATGCTGGGCTTCCAAAAATACTTGTTTGGGGGTTAATCCCAGTGCTTGAGCTGCCGGATACAATATGGCATTGCCGGTTTGATGAGGAACGCATAAATCTAAATCGGCCGCATTCCAACCCGATTGTTTAAGCACTTCGTTAGAAGCTGCCGGAATGTTTTCCACCGCACGGTCTTTTATCAAGGAATCGTCCATGTACAGGTTCCAGAATTTATCCACCCCTACAAAATCAACCATTTGAAGGTCCTGATAATTGTTAACCGCTAATACTCCTTGTGGTAAATCGGTTTCTACCCTTGATAGAATAACAGCTGCGGCACCATCGGCAAAAGTAACAAAAGGCACAAACTTAACCCGTTGTGTGAGGAATGACGACATGGTTTCGGTATGAGCTACAATAACATGTTTTGCTTCCGGGTGGGCTTTTAAATATTCAATGGCCCGCTCCAGGTTGATGTTAAATCCAGCACAGCCCGATGTTAAGGTAAAAGCCGGAATGAAATTTTTAAAACCTACAAAGTGTGATTT
>JAIFNJ010000252.1 GCA_020047835.1 Bacteroidota bacterium | reverse complement strand
GAACCGTCCTTCTTATTTTGAGGGGGCAAAAGTAATCGTTTTTATTTCTTTTACCAAACGAATTTTGGAATACTTAAAATTTTATAATTCGGGGAATTCTTAATCCCGATTTATTGTATCGAAATTAGTTCAATATCAAAAATTAACGTACTGAAAGGTTGAATAGGACCTCCTGGATGAGGACTGGCACCATACGCTAAATTTTCAGGTACGTAAATCCGCCATTTTGATCCTACTTTCATCAATTGCAACGCTTCAACCCAACCTTTAATAACTCCATTTACAGGAAATGTAGCTGGCTCTCCGCGGTTTACTGAACTGTCAAATACAGTACCATCAATCAATGTACCGTGATAGTGAGTAGTCACTTCATCTGTAGCTTTAGGTTTTGGTCCGGTGCCTTCTTTCAGTGATTCGTATTGCAATCCACTCGGTAAACATACTATACCCTTACGTTTACTGTTCTCCAGCAAAAACTCTTTGCCTTGAATTATGTTTCCTTCAAATTGTTTTTCCTGTAATTGTTTAAAGTAGGATTGCAGAATTGCTGGTACTTCATCTTCTGAAATTAGCATTTTGGCACCTTTCATATAATCATCCAATCCCTTAGCTAAAATTTCAGAATTCATTGCCATCATGCCTTGCTGTTTCATGTTTTGCGCAATGGTTACTCCAAAGCAATAACTTACTCTATCCAGTTCATTTTTTATCATAGTTCATTTTTTTGCAAACATAACAAAAGCAAATTAATATTTGGAAGAAGTTGAAGCCCGAAGTTGGAAAAAAGAATATAGAAAAATAAATCAGAAATTAGAGTTTAGGCGCATAAAAAATCAGTCCGCAATCATTAACCAGAACTCAGCAACTTGTATAATCCGAAATCCAACAACTCGATTCTATTTTCTAATCTCTGATATCTCACATCTCATTTCTATCCATTAGCTATGGCATTTACCAACCCTTTGTGCCTAATAATTTCCATTAGTTTTTCAGGTAATGGTGGAGTTTTAAACACTTTGTCATTAATGTATATTTCACCTTTTGTAAAGTCAGAAGTGACCGTATCGCCAAAATGATAGGCATTAACTATTTCAGGACTCACAATAAGCAATAGTCCTTGGTTGATACAGGAACGGTAAAAGATACGGTTCACCGATTTTACAATCACTGCTTTAACCTCAGCATGGGCTAATCCTACGGCTGGATGTTCGCGTGAGCTACCACAGCCAAAATTATCACCGGCAATTATTATATCCCCAGCTTTTACGTTTTCGGCAAATTGATCGTCGAACCCTTTGAATAAATGAGGCAATATAGCTGGCGCATCCGAACTAAGTACATTATAAGTTAAGTTTCCGGCAAACATCTGGTCGGTATTTAGGTTATCCACATCGGAATAATTCCATACGCCTTTCATTTTGCGGTTATCGCCCGGTTTTATATCAACGGTAACACTTTGTGGTTTTGCAAAAGGGAATTTTTCGTTTCCTGGGTTTGCACGTGGATCAGTTATTTCTCCTTTCAATGCCGATAAGGCAACGCAGGCAGGTGAAGCTAAATAAATCTGAGCATCCTTATTTCCCATGCGTCCTTTAAAGTTTCGGTTAGCAGTTGAAATTACTGTGGTTCCGTCAGCAGGTATTCCTTGGCCAGTTCCAAGACAAGGGCCACATGAAGAGCCCAAAATAATTGCTCCGGCATTCATCAATTTGGTAATAATTCCTTCTTCAATTGCTTGCAAGTAAATTTCTTTTGAGGCTGGTGCAACCAATAACTGCATCCCAAAAGGAAGTGTTTTCCCGTCAAGAATTTGAGCGGCAATTCTTAGGTCATCAATCCTGCCATTGGTGCACGTTCCAATCATAGCTTGCTGAATCTTTACACCTTTAACTTCGGCAACAGCCTTCACATTATCAACATGATGCGGGGCGGCTACTAATGGAAAAATTTCGTCCAAATTAATTTCAATTGTTTTTTCGTATTTGGCATCTGCATCTGACCAAACTCCGGCGTTCATCTCTTTACCTAGGAATTCAGCCAATACTCCATCGGGAGGAAAAACCGCATTTTTGGCTCCCATTTCCGAAGCCAGATTGGCAATAGTCATCCGTTCTGAGATGGACAGAGTTTTTACTCCTTCGCCATGGTACTCAATACTCATGTAATTAGCGCCATCGCTACCAATCATTCCAATAATCCATAGCGACACATCTTTGGCATAAACGCCTTCCTTTAGTTTTCCATGAAGCACTATTTTTAGTGTTTCAGGTACCCGGAACCAAGTTTCACCGCGTCGCCAGATACCGGCCGATTCGGTACGGTCGATTCCTGCTGCCATAGCATTGAAAGCGCCGGCTGTTGAAGTGTGGCTGTCGCTTCCAACAATTACCATCCCCGGGCGGGCATGATTTGCCATAATCTGATGGCAAATTCCACTCCCTACATCATAGAATTTTTTTACTTTCTGATCTTCCACAAAATGGCGGATGGTCTGGTATTGGGTAGCCAATTTTGCTTCAGTAGGAGGGGCGTTGTGGTCAAGTACCACCAGTAACTGATCTGGATCCACTACCTTTGTGCCACCCATTTTATTAAAAGTATTCTTGATACTTGAGGTATTGTCGTGGGTCAGAATTAAATCGGGTTTATGAAACACGATGCTCCCGGCAGGGGCTCCGAATATTTTTTCAACAAATGTTTTTCCCATAATTTTATATTTTTTGAGTAATTAAAACAGTCCACCGTTCTGATAAATCTCCAATTGAACCTCTGAAAAGGGTTCACCTTGAATAGAAATGTGGTTCTTCAAATTGGTTATTAGCCCGGTAATAAAATCTATTTTCAAAATATCACCATCGCTTAAATCAAGACTATTCAAGGATTTGTAAGTTACTATTGGGAATGCAGCATTAATGGCATTCCGTTCGTAAATAGCCCCATAGCTTTCAGCTAAAATGGCGCTGATACCCAATGATGCAAAGCAGTCAACCGCCTGTTGACGCGAACTACCGGACCCAAAATTCTTTTGTACCACTACAATATCGCCATATTTTGCTTGCTTTGCAAAATTCTCGTATCCTTTTAAGTTATCAAAGGTGTATTGCCCCATTTCCTTCACATCAGTAATCGCCAGATAGCGATTGTGGAAAATCATGTCGGTATCAATATTGTCTTCCTTAATATACCAAACCCGACCTTCAACGGTGGTTGGTTTCTCTACAATTTCTTTTTTTCTTTCAGGAGAAACTTCTTTGGTTGCACTTTTTGTTTTGGGCAGCGCAAAGAAAGCTGGTTCATCGGGAATATCGTCAGGAGTAGTTATCATACCGGCCACTGCTGAGGCAGCTACAACCACTGGACTTGCTAAGTACACTTCGCCTTTTCCCTGTTTCCCCGGGAAATTTCGGTTACCGGTGCTAATAGTAACTTCACCTTGGCCGTTTTGACCCACCTGACCGGCAGCACAGCCTGCGCAACCGGCATTTGAAAGCATGGCTCCTGCATTTTTGAATATCTGTACCAAGCCTTCTTCAAGACATTGTTGCCAAATTTCATCGGTGGCCGGTACAATTTTAAGTACTACTCCAGGTGCCACTTGCCTGCCCTCTAAAATACTGGCAGCAGCTCGCATATCCTGCATCCGTCCATTGGTGCAACTTCCAATAAAAGCGGAGTCAATTTTAATTCCTTTTACTTCCGAAACGGGCACCGTATCGTGTGGAGCTCCGGGACGGGAAACCCGTGGGGCAAATTCCTCTATATTTAGATTGTAAACTTTTTCATAATGGGCATCTGCATCGGCCTTAATGGGTTCCATCTTTCTTCCGGTGCGTTCTTCGCAATAATCCATAACTATTATATTGGGTTCAAAAAGGATTATGATACAACCCATTTCAGTAGCCATGGAAGCAATGGTAATGCGTTCGTCCAAGGTAAATCGTTCAACAGCTTCGCCATATATTTCAACTGAATAACCCAATAAGTCATTGGCCCCAAAGTGATATAATAGATTCAGTGCAATATCTTTTGCCCTGACTTCTTCAGGCCATTCACCGTTTAAATTAATTTTTACTGAAGGGGGTACTTTAAACCAAACCTTTCCTTTATTCCAAGCAGCTGCAATATCTTGGTCGCCCATACCTTGCCCAAAGGAACCTATAGCACCTAAAATATTTGCATGTGAGTCGGTTGTAACTGCAGTTGAACCGGGCCAAGCTAATCCTTCCTGAATCATGGCATGAGTGCCAATTCCTTTATCAATATCATAAACTTTGATGCCATGTTCGCGGGCATACAAGCGGCAGATATGCTGATTTACCGCGTATTTTTGGTCGGAACCGGTAGGATTGCAATCAAAGGTAAAAAATGTTTTTAGTGGGTTTTCAATATTCAATTGGTGATCTTTTAAATGTTTAACCACATTGGCTCCCCCAAAATCCCGAGCAGCGCGGGTATCTATTTCAATATCTACAATATCACCGGGTTTTACTGTACTATATTTCGAGTGGTTGGCAATAATTTTTTCAATGAGTGTCATACTTAGTTTTTTTTAGTAGAATATTTATTTTAAACCTGAAAAAGCAACTTTTTGTAAATAAAATACATACAAAAACATGTTTTTTACCATATTTAATAGTAAAAACTTGTGGGGAAATTAAACATTTATAATACTTTTGCAGCCAATTAAAAAAGTGTTATTAAATATAAATTTAGCCTCTTTTGTATGCAGAAATTGACAAAAATTGTAGCCACTATTTCCGATCGCAAATGTGATGTTGAATTCCTTGAAAAGTTATTTCATGAAGGAATGAATGTGGTTCGGCTGAATACTGCCCATCAAAGCCATGAAGACACCTTACGGGTTATTCAAAACGTTCGTAAAGTTTCAGAAAAAATTGCACTATTGCTTGATACCAAAGGTCCTGAAATTAGGACAACCTGCGTAGATAATTCTATTATGGTTGAAGAAGGTGAAATTATTAAACTCAAAGGTGCTCCTGAAGCTACATCTACCCGAGAAATGGTTTGTGTGAACTATGCAAATATCGTTGACGATGTACCTGTTGGAAGTCTTATACTGATTGATGATGGTGAGTTGGAAATGGAAGTGGTAGATAAAAATGAGGAATTTCTTGTTTGTAAGATTAGAAACTCAGGCATGATTGAAGGCAGAAAAAGTGTTAATATTCCTTCTGTATCCATAAAACTGCCTTCTTTGTCTGAAAAAGACCGTGAATATGTGCTTTTTGCTATTGAAAATGATTTGGATTTTATTGCCCATTCCTTTGTCAGGAATAAAGAAGATATATTGGCAATTCAGGAAATCTTAGATCAACATCATAGCGAAATTAAAATAATTGCTAAAATAGAAAATCAAGACGGCATTGATAATATTGATGAAATATTGGAACATGCTTATGGTATTATGATTGCCCGGGGTGATTTAGCTATTGAAATTCCTCGTGAAAAGATTCCGTTCGTTCAAAAACAGATAATTAAAAAATGTACCAAGCGCCGGAAACCTGTAATTGTGGCTACTCAAATGTTGCATTCCATGATTAAAAATCCCAGGCCGACCCGGGCTGAAGTAAGTGATGTTGCTACTGCTATTTTTGATGGTGCTGATGCTATTATGTTGAGCGGTGAGACCGCTTATGGGAATTATCCTTTGGAATCAGTTCAAACCATGACCCGCATTGCTATAGAAATTGAAAAGGATAAGGAACCTTTTGTTGATTACGGATATGAGGTATTAACCGATGATGTTTCGGCTTATTTATCAAAGGCGGCGGTAAAATCAGCAGTACGCATGAATGCCAAAGCCATAATTGCCGATACAACCTCCGGTAGAACTGTTCGAAATGTGACCGGTTTCCGAGGAAAAGTTCCCGTATTCGCCATGGTTTATCAGAAACGGACCATGCGTGAATTGTCTTTATCGTATGGGGTTTATGCCAATCATTTACAACCGTTTAATTCTACCGATGAGTTTTTAAGTTATTCATCCAAAATGTTAATTCAGCATAAGGATTTGCAAGAAAATGATATTGTGGTAATACTGGCAGGAAGTTTTGGAAAGAAAAAAGGTGCCAATTTTGTTCAGATATTGCCTTTGCACGATTTGCTAAAAAGAAACAAGTGATTCCAGATGTGATTGGTGGAATTTTAAAAATGGGATTATTTAAAGGCTTGGTTTACCGGGCCTTTCTTTTTCGTGCCGCCAGAAAAAATGCTACTTTTACTAATCTGGATATCTTTTGCATTGTATTTTTTTTGTGAAATGATTTAACAAATTTGAAATAGCAATAATTTTATGAATCAAGTTCCGTGTCTTTTATCTACTGCTTATTGGCCTCCCATTGAATATCTTGCATCGTGTATCCATTTTTCTACTATTAGTATAGAATACTGGGAAACTTATCCCAAACAGACCTATCGGAACCGGTGCCAGATTTATGGACCTAATGGGATTCAATCGTTGATTGTACCCGTTGAAAAAGGTTCCTTTCATAAAGTTTTGATAAATGATTTGAAAATTACTTACGATACTAATTGGCAGAAAAATCATTTAAAATCAATAGAGGCAGCTTATCGTTCGAGTCCGTTTTATGAATATTATATTGATGATTTATTGCCTATTTATAAAAAAAAGCACACCTATTTATTAGATTTGAATAACGATATTTTAAACCTAACCTTCAAATGGCTGAATACTAAAGTATGGGTAGATAAAACAACTTTTTATGAGCCAACTGGTAATTTTATTGACTACAGAAATGAAATTCATCCCAAATCAAAAGTTGTCAATAAGATAATACATCAACCACCTTATGTTCAGGGTTTCGAGCAGCGGCATGGTTTTATACCCAATCTTTCAATTATTGATTTGGTTTTTAATGTTGGACCAGTGTCTTTATCCGTTGTAGAAAAGGTAACGGTAACTTGAAAACAGTACCCAATGAATCAAAATATAACCTATGATAATAAGACAAGATCGTTCTTATTATTTCGAGTATTGATTGCTTTATTTTCTATTAATTTGCTCGCTGCACCTCTGGTTATAAATG